>JBCCWS010000027.1 GCA_039193195.1 Pseudomonadota bacterium | reverse complement strand
CCTGGCCCGCGCCTTCCGCGACTGGGGCGGCTACGCCTACGGGCGCAAGGACTACGGTACCGAAGCGCGCGAGGGGTTCGCCGAGCGCCTCGCCACCATCGACCTCGTGGTGCAGAACCAGGACAACCGCGAGCACGACCTACTCGACTCCGACGACTACTACCAGTTCCAGGGCGGCATGACGGCGGCGGTGCGCCATTACCGCGGCGAGCAGCCGCGGGTGTACTTCGGCGATCACAGCAACCCCGCCGCGCCCCGCATGCGCAGCCTCGCGCAGGAGATCAGCCGTGTGGTGCGCTCGCGGGTGACCAATCCGAAGTGGATTGCCGGCGTGAAGCGCCACGGCTACAAGGGCGGCTTCGAGATGGCGGCTACGGTGGATTACCTGTTCGCCTACGACGCCACCGCGCGGGTGGTGCGGGACGACCAGTACGCGGCGGTGACCGATGCTTACGTAGGCGATGAGGATACCCGCGCGTTCCTGCAGCGGCACAATCCGGACGCGCTGCACGACATCTGCGAGCGGTTGATGGAGGCGATCCAGCGTGGCTTGTGGCAGGCGCCGGGGGAGTATGTAGAGATGCTCAGGCGCCATTTGCTCGAGGCGGAGGAGCGGTTGGAGGGGTAACGTGTTGGTCAGGACGTGCTCGACGTCCGACACTCTCAGTGGGGGGTATCCGCTCGACTGATGTCTTCTTCACTTCAGGTCGGCGAACGGTCGCTCAACATCGCCCCTCGTCTTGATGTCGCCGTGCTTGAGCAGCTCATCCAGCACTCTTTTCCCGCTGGACTGAGATCCTTCTGCTTCCGTCTGGGCATACCGTTGAACCTCCATGGTGTTCGTATGGCCTCGAAACGCAGCACTTCCTACGCTCTCGCTTACGATTCACAATGCCCTCGACGATCCTTCTGTCAGCCAGCGTGGAGGCAAGCTCAGGATCAGTTCTCTGATTACGTCATGTCACCCAATAGTAGCTTTGTGTCAGGATGATCTGTAAGCACGGTGCTGCCCCCAAGGCCAGCCCAATCACGCCGACTCACGCGCAAGGTCGGTTGCACTCAATAATTCTATTGTTTGCACTCCTGCTGCTACTGATTCTATGCAGCTGCACACCCGTGCCTGTCACGGACTACCGAGACATACGAACCCATCGGATGCGTGAAAGCCTAAGGCACGGTCGCGCGGAAGAAACCGTGAGGCTACTTGATGCTGACCACATCTTGCTGCCGGACTTCCATCGGTTTGCCCAAGCGGGCAATATCCCTAAGCGCCATGCAAGTTTACGGGTCGTGTCCAAGCAGCCGCTCACGATCCGTCTCCTGTCGGTCACTCTCACTGATACGGCAAGCAACGCGGTCTTGACAGGGGAGACGTCGGAAGTCCTTACAACGAGGGTGCCGTGGGCCTACTACTACTACCCCTACGAAGACGTTGACTATAAGCACTACGAAGATCGTGTACTCATATTTCGACACACGGACGCACGCTTGGATGCCTTCGGCAGCCCGAGAACCCTACGGCTGGATGTGCACTACCGCATCGACAACGAAGCAGACGTCCGGGAAGAGCGCTTTGAGCTGACGCTTGTTCACTCCACCATGTGGGTAACAGAGTAGCCGATGGGTTGGGAGGGATTGGCAACAACCCGGTACGTGCAGTAGGGCAGGCCTGCTCGCTGTTGCCACGTTAGGTCGTGCCGCGTTACGCGCGCTGATGCCCTCACATGTGGATTTTGCAGAGGGTTCGAACTCACCGGATCAAGTGGGAGCTTGATTTCCAAGGGCGATTCCGGCGCGGCGTAGAAGCAGCGATCGTTGACCGAGCGGCGCCGTCGCCGCCTACGATGCCGCGAGTCCATCGCTCATCGCCGAGACCGTCCGCGCGTACCTTGCCGACCGCTCGCTCCAGGAAGTACTTGCGGTGTTTGTCTTGATGAGGCGACGCTGATGCCGATTGCCCGCCGCATCAGCGACTCGGATATCCGGGAACCGTCCGCACGTGCAAAGTGGGTCTCGTGACGACTACCCCGCGACCCCAGCCCCAGCGTGAAGCCCGAGATCATCGGCGGCCCCTCGAACGCCGCTAATCCGGTGAGAGTATCCGTACGTGAATTCCGTTCTACTCGGTTAGCGGTGTGTCCCAATCACGCAGGCCACCGAAACGGCGCGAAAACGTTGGCCTTCCGCGCCCCACCTTTGTGGCGTTCCACGAACAAGGAGTAGTAGTGGGCCTCACTCCTCACGACGCACTGATCGTTCGGGTACAACAGAAACGTAGAAAGGGACGAACCCATGCCTCGATCAATCCGACACTCGCTTGTTCTTCTGGCAGCACTTTGCGCCCTATCACCGAGCGTGAATGCGACGCTCATCGGTGATGACATCCGACTGCGCGCCGACGCCTTCGGCGGAAACTTCTTAGACGAAGTCGCCATCGGGGACCTTTTCAGCGTAGAGTTTGTGAGCATTGAGAATAGTCGCGTCGACATCGACATCGTCGATCACGACACGATTTCCATCTTCTTCTCGCTGGGCCCGAGGGAAAACTCGCGAGGGTTCTCGAACTGGGACCTCACGTTCTCCGACTTGGACGGTCCGGGCGTCGTAGACCTTAGGAACTTTATCGCCGAGGGCGGAAGTCCACTTACCATCAACTCCTTCTCGGTACTAGACTCTACAGCGTTTCGCCTTGGGGGGTTGATGGGAGTGGTGAATGACGCCAACCCGACGGCACGACTAACATTCGACGTCGTGTTCGCGACGGCTATCACCGAGCCGATGACACCACTGCTGATGCTCTTAGGCCTTGGTATCCTCGCGAGCACACGCCCTACACGTACTCGTTCCGCCTAGCCGGCCGTCTTGGGGAATCTGCACCCAAGGTGCGGGTCTTCGGTTGGGCACCTGCGCTCGGTCTAGTAATGCTCAGCGATCCTGTCGGCGCAAGAGTTGTCTCCGCCTCATGCCGGGTACATGAACCCGAGCGCCATCTCGAGGATCTCGTCAATGGGACCTGGAATTCCAACAGCTGTAACCGTCGATGCGATGAGCGACTTGCAATCGAGGGCGTTGCCCGCGTCGCTGAGTGTCACCCAGCCCTCGACGGGCAAAGCGGGCTCCAGTTCACACCAGTCCATCCAGAGGTCGCTCTGCTCCTGAGTGAGGTCGAAGAGGCTCACCTTGAGCGACCCATTGATCCAAGATGAGTTGAACGTCTTCGATCCTCCATAGCCCCGGGGCTGACAGCTGGTTTGCAAACTTGTTGCATCATCATCTCCGCAGATGAGGCACTGCGCTGGTAACATCACCACTGGTGAACACGCAACTCACGGGGGTGTTGTATCACTGTCTCGTTCGGAGTGTGATCTGATCGGCGTGTCAGAAGACTGCAGGACAAACTCTGCCTAGCCAACTTTGTCGATCACTTCGAAGGGAGTTGGACCGGCGTTTCAACCCACTCGAGAGTCTTCCGCAACGTACGGATCGTTTGTTTTCTTAGCATTTGGTGGTTTCGCGCGTAGTTCCGCGTTGTCGTATCCCGCCGCGGCGAAGCTTATCAAGTCGACGTTCGAGACGCTCCTGCCCGTGGTGTGCAGTCTGCCCTGCGCCGTACGCCGGGCGCTGAGTACATCACGAACGGTGACCCTGGTGGCCGCGGCTGTAGCCGCGGTAGGCGTAGGGGCTTCCAGCGCACACGCGCGCACCTTCGACGCAAGGTGGAGCTATCCGATCTGTTAGTGGCGACTGGCGGCGACGGCTCCGCCGGCGTGGTGCTGAAGGGCGAGAGCTTCAACGATCGCGTTGGTCGTGCCGTCGGCGCTGCGGGGGATGTGAACGGCGACGGGCTAGACGATTTCCTCCTAAGAGCACAGTACGCGAGTCTGGAAGGGGCGCTCACGCGCCGGCGAGATCGCTCTGATCTTCGGCAGCGATCAGGGTTTCCCCACGGAGTCAGAGCTTGCTGACCTGCGTTCGGCTGACGCGGATGTTTCGGATCGAGCTGGATGTCCGGTGTAGGTAGCTAAGCAAGGGGATTCAGGTCCCTTGTCACGGGCCCGGTTCCACTCGTACGGCATTAGCTCGTCGGCAACAAGCGTAGTTGGTCCGCAGCCGCACGAACTCTGCATGCCCACGCGCGAGCTAGATCGGACGTACGGGATGACCAGTCGTCCAGACATCTCCTACGAGTGCTTGCGAGATCAGTGACCTGTTTAACTCGGTTAATCTATCGACCGGTGGGAGCGGCCGCATGGTTTGCGCACGGCGTGTCATCCACCTCGGCGTTGATCGCTATCCAATGCGGCGGTTTGGCCTGAGGTGACTGGCCTAGTCGTTTCGGGGCAGCCGGCGGATCACGAGTCGCTGTGGCTGCGTGTTCCCGTTGAAGCACCGCGTGGCAACTCAGCGTAGAACCCACCCCCGTCAGCTTCCGGCAGAGGATGAAAGCGGGCAACGAGTCCTCGCCTTCTGGCCTCGAGGAGCTTTTGACCCACCGGCAGGAAGAGGGTCTCTCCACTGGTCTCGGTTGCCGGATCGATCAGGATCACTACGCTTGTTAGCCCCTCCGGGTGTTGTCGTTCGAGCATCCGGGAGATCGAGTTGAGGGCGGTGCGCAGGGATACGCCCCGGAGGTCGAGTGTGTGCTCACCGTCTGCAAGGTCGCCTACGAGGGCTCGAACGGTCTCAGGATCAAACTCGGGCATGCTGGTTGCTCTTGTCGGGTAGAATCGTTACGTTATAACATTACATCTTGCTGCGGTATCCGAGGTATTCCGCCAAGCCGCGTACCGCGGCGACTATGGCCATAAGACGTCGGCGATCGTGATCCGCGTACGAGATGCTTGGTGGGGCGATGGCCCTTTGTACGTGCACTCGTGCGGAACGTCACGCACCCGAAGCTGAGTGTCAAGGCCGTGTTCACTAGTGTGCTGCCGCCCATCGTTGATCAGTGCCAGGCGCGATTCGGTCATACGTGTGCAAATTCGCGTAACGCTGCGGTGGCTACTCTTCCTCTTCACCTAACGTACAAGGACTTGAGACCTTGAACCAGCAAGCCTCCCCAAGTGACCCGCGTCTTCCCGTCACCGTGCTGTCGGGCTTTCTCGGTGCCGGCAAGACCACCGTACTCAACCAGGTCCTGAACAACCGCGAAGGGCGGAGAGTCGCGGTGATTGTCAACGACATGAGCGAGGTCAATATCGATGCCGCTCTCGTGGAGCGCGGCGGTGCAGAGCTTTCGCGCACCGAGGAGAAGCTGGTTGAGATGTCGAACGGGTGTATCTGCTGCACGCTCCGCGATGACCTGCTCGCCGAGGTGTCTCGGCTCGCCAAGGAGCGCCGCTTCGACTATCTGCTGATCGAGTCCACGGGGATCTCTGAGCCTATCCCGGTAGCGCAGACCTTCACCTTCGAAGACGAGGAGGGCGTGAGCCTCAGCAAGGTGTCGCGCCTCGATACGATGGTGACAGTGGTGGACGCGGCGAGTTTCTTGCGAGACTACAATGACGCCGACGCCCTTCAAGATCGCGGTGAATCACTGGGCGAGGAAGACGAGCGTACTGTGACGGACCTGCTCATCGACCAGATCGAGTTCGCCGATGTCATCGTCTTGAACAAGCTCGACCTCGTGTCCGACGATCAGGCGCTTGAGGTTCAGGCCATCGTCAAGGCGCTGAACCCTGGCGCGAGGATTCTCCCGGCCACTCAAGGGCGCGTACCGCTTCAGAGTGTGCTCGACACCGGCCTATTCGATTACGACAAGGCCGCAAGTTCCGCAGGTTGGATTCGCGAGCTTCAGGGCGAGCACGTGCCCGAGACTGAGGAGTACGGAGTATCAAGTTTCACGTATCGAACCTCGAAGCCCTTTGATGCCGAAAAGCTGGCAGCGTTTCTGGCAGACGAAACCAACTGGCTTGGTGTTCTTCGCTCAAAGGGGTTCTTCTGGGTAGCGGCTGACCACCGTGTCGCCTACGAATGGGCCCAAGCTGGCGGTGTCAACAACGTGAACCCGGCTGGCATGTGGTGGGCAGCGGTGCCTCGCGAACACTGGAACCAGCCCGATGGGCAGCGACCTGACCAGCAATCCACCTGGCATCCGCGCTTCGGCGATCGCTCGCAGCAGCTTGTTTTCATCGGCCAGAAGATGGACGAGGCGGCGATACGCGCCGGCCTCAACGCGTGCCTTCTCGACGAACGCCTAGCTGCCGCTGAGAGCGCCGCCTGGGCGGCTCTGCCGAACCCGTTCCCCGAGCTGCAGGTCAGCTAGGGGGCTGCTGGGTGTACGGCTCAGCGAGGGAAGTGTGGCGCTGGCCTGCGAGGGAAACTGAAGTGACAGGGGCAATACCAGCGGCGCGGAAGAACGCTCGCGCTGGGGTAGTCACCACCTTGCAACGAATCTGGTATGGAATCTATGGCTACTGCAAGGCGACTGGAGACGAAGTCGGACATCGTCGGCTCGAGGCGCGGCCCGTTGCCAGGTTGTCCTTTGGGGCACAGGCGCGGTATGAACGGTCCGAGTGGAGCTACAGCGGACCGCTAGGGAGAAACCAAGACACCGAGGACCTTGCGTAGGTCCCTATGCTTAAGCCGACCCAGGTTTACGTTCCTGTCTCCGCCGGAGCACAATCCGTTTCGCGACCCGATTCCGATAGGTCGTTCTTCGGCGATAGTGCCGAAGCAGCGATGCGGCTTCTGGAGCAGGCTGGGACGCTCGAGCGCTTGGGAGCGGTATCCCTCGCGTGCCGGATTCGGGAGTTCATCCACGAGCGGAGCAATCGACGTCGCTACGTGGATGTTGCCAGCAGCTACCTACGGCGCAAACGACCGCCTCTCGCAAAGCGCTACGACATCGTGCTGGTGGGTGCGGGAATGCACGCGGCTGGTTTCCTTCTCACACTCAGGAGCACTCACCCGAATCTGAGCGTCCTCGTCGTCGAAAGGAGTTCGACAATCTGCTCTACGTTTGCCAGATTGGGCGACTCGCTGGTCTTGAATTCCCCCACTTTCTCGTCGGTCGGACTCAACTCGAACATCATGCCGGGGCACTTTGTTCAACTCAGTGATTTCGATGAACTTGCCGAAAGACCGTTTCCGACCGCCAAGCATCTCTATGAGCTGGCAACGATGGCTATGTTCCACGCGGACGCGGATATCGCGTTCGACTTCGAGGTGAAAGATGTGATTCCTCTCGACGATGGGTATCAGGTGTTAAGCAACGATCACGCTGTTCGGGGCAACAGCGTGGTGGTCGCCAACGGCCTTAGCGAACCCGCGACGCGACCCTTCGCGTTGGGTAGGGGGAATGAGCGGATCATCTTAGGCGATGACTTTATCTCTACACGCTTCGCTGGTGGGGCGCTTGATGATCGCATTCGGGACCAGCGGGTGGCGGTAGTGGGCGCCGGGGATACCGCAAACTGCGTCATCGAGTATCTCCTGCCAATGGTCTACCCGCACCAGCACTACGGCTTTCCTGAGGAAGCGCCCTTGCTCCCACGATCCGTCGTTTGGATAGGGCAGCAAGCTACCGATGTGAAGGAGTTCTTCTTCCGGAACAAGCAGCGTTACTGCCACTCGGGCGGCGTGATCGAGTTCTTTTGGGATGGGGATACCCCGTTCGATCTGTCCGAGGACGTCTGGCAACGGGCGCGAGCGCGAATCGAGTGCATTGCCGACAAGCTCGTGAGTGTGATGCCCCACGGAGGCGCATTGAAGTTGTCGGCCGGTTCGCGATGCCTCGAGATCGACCTGCTGATCGACTGTACCGGCCGATCGAACCCGTTGAGTGCCCGGTTGCGAGAGCAAGAGAGTGAATTCGTGCACGGAGACATTGTGCTTCACGGCGGCCAGTGGGACGAGGTGCTTGAGCACTTCGTCTCGCGACCGCGAACGCTGAACCAGCGCCGCCTTGCGTGCAAGCTCAGGGGAGAGCGTGTCTTCTTTGTGGGGAGCGCGTGTCCCTTGGATGAGCTGATCGATGATACTGAGGCAAGGAATGGCTCGTTCATGTATCAGGAGCAACGAACTAGCCTAACGAACAGCAAGTGGTCGCTGGAACACACGCTGCCTCGCACGGTGGCGCTTGCGCAGCGCTTCGACGAGTTCGCCACGCACTAGGTGGCGCGGAAACCCCCAAGGGGTGGAGGTGGAGCGAGAGGAGATCTCCACCCACAACGTGATGGCGCGGCTGAGGCCTGCGGCACTTGCGCGCTCGTCTGGTGCTTGCCGGTGACAAACGTGGCGGAAGGTCTCTTGCCTTACTTTTCACAGCCTTGTGGGCCCAGATTGTGACGTTGTAGCATCCCAGATCCACGCTAGATGCGCCCGTCGCAATTCTGCCATCTTGGCATATGAGTGCCGCTCCTCGTTAGCGGCCGTCGGCGGGTTCCTTCAAAGCAACGCACTGCGCTCACCGAGGGTCGAAGTATGGCGGAAACACCAAGAAACCGGCGTAAGGCGACGACAAAGACCACGAAGGTCAGCCGAAACACCAAGGCCAAAGCCAACGCAAGCTCGAAGACGGTGGTAGCGCGCAGCACCGGCCGATCGAGTGAGGCAAGCCCCCCTCGCAAGAACAGCTCTGGAGGACGCAGTACCAACGGTGTGGCGCCCTACAAACCGAAGAAAAACGAGCCCTACATGAGCGAAGGTCAAGTCGAGCACTTTCGCACCATCCTCGAGAACTGGAAGAGGGAATTGATGGAGGAGGTGGATCGCACGATCGACTTGCTTCAGGAGGGCGGCGGCGCGCTTCCCGATACGAACGATCGGGCGACCCAGGAGACCGACCTCGGCTTGGAGCTGAGAACGCGTGATCGTGGGCGCAAGTTGATTCGCAAAGTTGATGCCGCACTGGAGCGCATCAGCGATGGAACCTATGGCTATTGTGAGGAAACGGGCGAAGAGATCGGCCTGCGTCGTCTCGAGGCGCGTCCAATTGCGACGCTCTGCTTAGAAGCGCAGGAACGGCACGAACTCACCGAGCGTCACTACAGTAAGCGCGATGGACGGAGCGGCGTCGCGGGAGATCAGTAAGCAAGTACCGTGGTACCGGCGCCTGATCGCATTGCTCGCGTGCGCACTCACGGTTAGGGGTGGCGGCAAGCGCCTCGGCACGCTGTAAGGGGAAAGTGGGTAAGCTTGCGGCCTTTATCTCACGCCGCTGGACGCACATCGCTGCCGGCCAGGCTTGTGCAGAGCTTCCTAAGAGCCGTTATCCCCTATTCGTCATAGGGCGGGCGGTTGAAGAGTGATTCTAGCTCGCGCCCAGTCAGATCGGCCGGGGCCGGCAGCTTAGTACCGAGGGCACGTGGAGAGCGACCTACTGGTGACCGAACAACTGCACACCCTGGTTCTAGGCGGCGCTAGGTCGGGCAAGAGCGCTCGCGCGCTCACGCTAATGGGGACCATGCGCCGCCCCGCGATGATCGCCACCGCCGAGCCGCGCGACGGTGAAATGGCGGCGCGAATCCAACGCCATCGGCAGGAGCGTGGGTCACACTGGGAGACGGTGGAGTCGCCGCTCGGCCTGGCGCAGGCGATAGGGCAATTGCAGGATCGGGCGGACGGCATCGTCGTCGACTGCCTTACGCTGTGGCTAGCCAACGTCATGGAGGCGGGCCAGCCCAGTGTTGACGAGGCGACCGATCAGCTCTTGGCCGCACTTCGTGAGAGCGTCGTGCCGGTGGTGCTCGTGTCCAACGAAGTGGGCCTGGGCTTGGTGCCGGAGACCTCCTTGGGTCGGGCGTTTCGCGACGCGCAGGGACGCCTCAACCAACGCGTTGCGCAAACCGTCGCCACCGTCGAGTTCGTTGCTGCCGGGATTTCCCTCAAGCTGAAGGGGTAACTGCCTCACGCAGGCGCTCCAGGCCTTGCGTATCGCTGGGCAGTCCGATGCGCAAGTGGTGTGGTGACCAGCGAAAGCGCCGCACGTACACACCGGATCGGGCGAGGGCGAACCACAGGGCATGGGCGTCGCGCACCCGCACGTAGCGAAACAGCGCAGTACCGCCTTCAATTGTGAGTTGGTAGGCCGTGGCGGCCTCGTGCAACGCGTGATCTAGCGTCTCCTGCCCCTGCTGCAGTCGTTGACGCGTTTGTTCCTGCCAGCCTCTGTCCGCGTAGGCGCGCGTTCCCAGCCACAGGGCCGGGCCGGCGACCGCCCACTGCCCGAGCAGTTGCTCTACCGCCTTGATGACTGGACCTGGCGCGATGAGCGCGCCAAGCCTGACGCCGGCCAGACCGAAGAACTTGCCGAACGACCGCAGGATCACCAGGCCGTCGCGCCCGCCCGACGGTGCTAGCGATCGGGTCGGGGTGAGATCAGCGTACGCCTCATCGATGATCAGCCAACGGTCCGTGCCCTCGCGCGCCGCCCATGCCGCTTCCAGCGCTGCTGGTTCCCACGTCTGTCCGGTTGGGTTATTGGGGTTGCAAATCACGACGTCCTCGTCGGGATCGGCCGACAGCGGGTCGTCGACCTCGCGGATGGCGGCACCGGCGGCGCGCCACGCGATCGCGTGATCGGCGTAAGTCGCGCGCCCCAGACAAATTTGGCGGGATGAGGCGCCGAGCGCGCTGGGGAGCAAACGGATGATCAGCTCGCTGCCGGGCACGGGCAGCACACTGTCCACCGGAGCGCCGAACGCGCTGGCCATGGCTTCCCGGCAAGCATCGAAGGCTTCGCGTCTGGGAAGGTGATGGAGCGACGCCTCGGGGATCGGGGGGACCGGCCACGGCCAAGGATTGATGCCTGTGGAGAGATCTACCCAGGGTGTAGGTGCGTCGGGAAAGGACGCCCGAACGATATCTAGCGCACCGCCATGCACGAGATCTGCGGTGAACCCTACGCCCACCAGGCGCCCCCAAGGATTACGCTCAACACCGTGATGCCTGCGAGCGTCGGCACGAGCACGTGTTCGATCGATGTGCGATAGCGCTCGAGCGCCGTCGCCAGTGCCTTGGCATAGGGATCGGGCGCCTGCGGTCTGATCCAAGGTTCGTTCACCGTCTGTCCGCCGTATTGGCGCGGCCCCGACAAGCGCACATCCAGCATGCCGGCGGTCGCCGCCTCGGGCCAGCCGGCGTTCGGTGAGCGGTGATTAGCCGCTTCTCGTCGCGCGCTGGTCCAGGCAGCCACACGCCGCTTACGGGCCACGGTTACGATCAACAGCGCGGTGACCCGTGCAGGGACCCAGTTGGCGATGTCGTCGAGGCGGGCGGCAAATCCGCCAAATGCGTGGAAGCGCTCGCTGCGGTGTCCGATCATCGAGTCCAGGGTGTTGATCGCCTTGTAAGCGGCCATGCCGGGCAAGCCGAGCAACGCCCCCCAGAACAGCGGTGCGACCACCCCATCGCAGGTGCTCTCGGCCAGTGTTTCGATGGATGCGCGCGCTACGGCGGGCTCATCTAACGAATCGATGTCGCGGCCGACCACCTTGGCAACGGCGGTACGCGCGGCGTGCAGCTCGCCGCGGCTGAGGGGGGCGTGCACATCCGCGACGTGCTGGTGCAGTGATCTGGCGGCGATAAGGCTCGAAGCGATAGTCCCCGTGACGATGGTGGCGGCGGTCGCTTGTGCGGTCGATCCGAGGAAGGTAGATGCGCTCAGCGGGTCATCCAATAGCGACGGAAGGTAGTTGGTGAGCAAGCGCCATGTACCGTGCTGCAGGCTCCAGGCCACCACTACCGTGAGCGCGACGATGACAATCGAGGACACCACGCCTGCGATGTAGCGCGCGGCATGCGAGTGGTGCGCGACGTTGAACCGTCGTTCGCACCATGCCGCCAGAGTTCCGATCCAGACGACGGGGTGGCGTATCGCGCCATAGAGCCAGTCGGGCCAACCGAAGCGCCACTCCACCAGTAGCGCCACGAGCACGGTGGCCGCGCCGGTGGCAATCACGAACGCGACGCCGGCGACGGCGTTGAAGCGAGGTTGAAGAGCTGCTCGATGTCCAGATGCTCGGCCCACCGGTCGGCCAGCTCGTCAAGCGCTGCGTCCACTTCGGCATCGAAGGACAGGGTGGAACCCACGCCCGGTCGCCGCCTCTCCAGCCACGCGTGGCGGAAGGCGTCGTTGGCGAACAACCCATGCAGGTAACACCCCTCGATTCGCCCGTCGGGGCTGGATGCGCCGTGGGAGCGCTGCTCTAACTGCAGCATGGGCCTCGCGGCCAGCGCCGCCCCCTCACTCTTACCCGAGTGGATCTCGTACCCCCGCACGGGAGCGTTGCTCGCAAGACATCGTCCGCTCGCTTCGCGTACTTGCTTCTCGGGCCCCATCACCGTGCGAAAGTCGAGTAAACCGAGTCCTTCGCTGGTCCCCGGTACACCGTCAAGCCCCTGCGGATCGTCAACGGACCGCCCGAGCATCTGCATCCCTCCGCAGATACCAGTGACCCAACCACCACGCTCGGCGTGTGCCACGATCTGCTCCGCCCATCCCTGAGCTCGCAGCATCTCGAGGTCAGCCAGGGTGGCCTTGGTGCCCGGCAGCAGCACCACATCCGTGGACGCGGGCAGGCGTGTGCCTGGCACTAGGAAGCGAAGCTCGACGTTGGGTTCTGCGCGCAGGGGATCCAGGTCGTCGAAGTTGGCGATGCGCGAGATCAGCGGCACCGCGATTTGCAGGGGGTCGACGCAGGCCCGTGCCGCCCCTTGCGCCACCTGCCGATTGCCAGCGATAGGCCGCTCCAGGTCCACCGCATCCTCAGCGGGAAGTCGACCGACCACGTCCAGCCATGGAATGACGCCGAGACAGGGCCAGCCAGTGTGCCGCAGAATGGCCTCGATACCGTCGGCGAACAGGTCGGGATCTCCGCGAAAGCGATTGATCAAGAAGGCTCGCACGTGGCTTGCATCGCTTGGCGTCAGCACGGTCTTGGTGCCAACGACGGAGGCGATGACACCACCCCGGTCGATGTCGCCGATCAGGACCACGGGCACACCGGCGGCGCTGGCGAACCCCATGTTGGCGATATCGCCAGCGCGCAAATTGACTTCGGCGGGGCTGCCGGCGCCCTCGATGAGGATCAAATCGTGGTTCGCGACCAGTTGGGAAAAGCTCTCGAGCACGCCGCCCAGCAAGCGCTCGCGGCGCTCGCGGTACTGGCGTGCCTCGAGGCGACCGATCGGGCGGCCGTGCAGGAGCAGCCGTGCGCCGCGATCGCTCGCCGGTTTGATCAATACCGGGTTGTGGTGAATGCTGGGCCTTACACCGGCCGCCCGCGCCTGGAGCGCCTGAGCGCGGCCGATCTCGCCACCCTCGTGCGTGACCGCCGCGTTGTTCGACATGTTCTGCGGTTTGAAGGGCGCCACGCGCAGCCCTTGGCGCCGTGCCAAGCGACATAGCCCCGCAACGATCACTGACTTGCCCACGTTGGAGCCGGTGCCTTGCATCATTAGCGCACGTGCCGCCATGCGAGACCTCAGGCACCACCCACAGGTGATGCCGCATCCAGCAGGCGAACACCGAGACCGTAGGCGGGTGATTCCTCCACACTCGCTTCCATGCCGAACACCGTGCGTAGGCGCTGCGCGGTCAGGGTCTCCCTCGGCGAGCCGTCCGCGATGAGCTGACCGTCGTGCAGCCAAAGTAACCGGTCAGCGAAGCGGGCTGCTAGCGCGATATCGTGCAACACGACGAGCGCACCACCGCCCCTTTCTACGTACTTGCGCAGCAGCGCCATGACCTGAAACTGGTGCAGAGGATCCAGCGCTGCCACCGGTTCGTCGGCGATCAACCACGGCGTTTCCGCGGCGAATACCCTCGCACAGTGCACTCGGGCCAACTCGCCGCCGGACAACGTGTTCGTGGCACGTTGCGCGAACCGGGTGAGGTCGCAGGCGTGCAGGGCGCGAGCGATCGCCGCAGCATCCTGCTGGTTCAACCGTCCGGGCGCCGCACCATAGGCGAAGCGACCAAGTGCGACGGTGTCCTCGACGAGCAGTGGCCAGGTCATCACTCTCGTCTGAGGGAGGTAGGACAGCAAGCGAGCGCGCGCTGTCGCGGACAAATGCCGCGGCTCTTGGCCGTCGATCAGCACGCTACCCGCGTTCGGCGTGGTGAGGCCGATCGCACAGCGCAATAGCGTGGTCTTGCCCGCCCCGTTAGGGCCGATCAATACGACGAGCTCGCCGCTCCCGAGGCGCAGGCTGATGTCGCGCAGCAGCGAGCGTCCGTCCAGGGTGACCGACAAATTGTCGATGCTGAGGGAACTTCCCGGACCGGTCGCCGTCATGAGCTGAATCCGCCGGCGCGCCGACGCAAGGCGATCCATGCGAACACCGGTGCCCCCGCAAGGGCCGCGACGACACCAAGCTTGAGTTCGCTCGAGGTTGGAAGGACGCGCACGCCAATGTCGGCGACCAAGAGCAATACGCCACCAAGCATGCCCGCCGGCAACAGCGTACGGGCCGGATCGTGGCGTACCGATGGGCGCACCAGGTGGGGCGCTACGATGCCAACGAACCCGACGGCCCCAGCGAGGGCCACCGCGCCGCCTGTGGCGAGTCCCGCGCCGATGATGGTCGTGAGGCGCGCCTGGCGTAGATTGACCCCCAGGGCGTACGCCGCCTCTTCGCCCAGTGAGAGGGCGGTCAGCGAGCGGCGGGCGAAGAAGAGCACACCGATGCCGGTGGCCATGAACGGTAAGGCCAGGGCGATATCGCGAAAACTGCGATTGGCGACGGTGCCGAGCATCCAGTTGATCATATCGGCCAAGGAGAACGGATTCGGGGCGAGGTTCATCAACAGCGTCATGAGGGCGCCGATGAAACTCGATACTCCAACGCCAATCAGAATCAGCGTCACCACAGACTGCACTCGCGCCGCAGTCGCTGCCAGGAGGAGCGTGGCTAGGATGGCGGCGCCGGCAGCGGCAAGGGGGATGGCAAAGGCGCTGCTCGCCGCCAAACCGTAGTAGATGACCACAGTCGCCCCAAGGGAGGCCGATGCGGAGACCCCGAGCACGCCAGGCTCGGCGAGAGGATTGCGCAACAAGCCCTGCAGGGCGGCACCGCTCACGCCGAGTGCGAGCCCCACGAGCATCGCCGCCAACGCACGCGGCAGGCGAATCTCCCACACCACGATCGCATCGCCCGGCGTACCGGCGCCGATCAGGGCGGCCACGATGCGATCCGCGGGCAGCGCTGTGCTTCCCAGCAGAACGGCAACGAACAACCCCACTAGAGTTGCCACGCTGAGGCCAACGATCAACCATGTCTCGGCAGAACGGTTGGCGGATGTGTTCACCTCACCGCCTCCCGCCCGGCAGCGGCGAGTGCCTCTACCGCTTCCACCAGGAACCAACCGCCACACGATACCCACGCGGAGTCCAGCGAAACACTGGGCAGCTCCCGCAGCTGGCGTCGAGCGACGGGGTGTGCCGACGGCGACCACGCATCGGCATGGTTCGTTTTGGTGTCGAAGAAAGCGAGCGCGAGAAGACCGGGGCGCTCGTACGCCAACCGCTCCAGCGGCAGGGGATGCCAGCCCGGCTCGCGTTGGAAGTTACGTAGTCCCGCAGTTTGCATCATCTCGTTGATCAGCGTACCGGATCCGGCGCTTACACCCGATGGGGTCATGTAGAGCGCTTCAACGGGCAGCGGCGGTGGCTCGATGGCCGCTAGCCGACGGTCCATGAGCGATGCCAGGCGCTGTCCCCGCTGCGCCACCCCCAGCGCGGCCGAAAGCTCGAGCAGATTGCGACGCGCATCAGCGATTGTGCTCACATACGGCACTTGCAGTACGCGCACGCCTGCGCGCTCCAGGAACGTCCGAGCATTTGGGCCGCCGCCATAGAAACGGACTACCAGATCGGGTTGCAGGATCAGCACGTCCTCGGCGCGGGGGTGAACGCTCGGCAAACCGCGAGCTTCATCCCGTACCCAAGAATATTGCTCGGTAGCGTCCGGAGAGACTCGCAGTATGCGGTCGCGTTCTACAAGCCCTACGACATACTGATCGGCACAATAGTCCAGACTGATGATGCGCCTCGGTGCGCCCGCGCGCTCGGTCCCTTCGCCGGTCTCGGCGACCGGCGCCGGTTCACTGCCGTCGACGACCGCAGCAGACAGGACAGCGGTGTTGGAGCCGCACCCGTACAAGGCGGCACCCGTCAGCGCAAGGGTCAGCGCGCAAGCAACTGCTCCGAGCTTGAGTGGCTGGCGCGCCGGGATCACAGGCGTCCCCGGAACCCGATGGTGCCGGATATCCCCGGCGTGCCGTAGCCGAAGATCTGCTGGTACTGCGCGTCGGCCGCGTTCTCGAGTCGCCCAAATACCTCATAGCGTTCCCCGATTGCGTAGCTCGCGCTGGCGTCGAGTCGCAACCAACGCTCGACGACACCGCGGCTATCGGCCTCTTCCCCGTAATAACGGGCCACAACGGACGCGGAGAATGGTCCCTTCGGCGTGAGCGAAAGCTCCACATCACCGGAGTTCTGCGGCACGCGGACCAGGCGGGCGCCCGTGTCGTCACGAGCCTCGATGTAGGCGTAGGTAAGTCCGAGGCCCAGGATTGGTGTTAGCTGTACGGCGCCCGCGATCTCGAGGCCGCGATTGGTGGCACCTGGAACGTTGTCATAGCCTCCGATTCCGAAGTCGAAGATGATCAGATTCTCGAAGTCCTGCTCGAACCAGGTCGCGCTAAGGCTCGCCCGCGAGTTCACACGCCAGTCGAGCCCGACTTCCCACGAGTCGCTCGACTCCGGCTGCAGATCCGAGTTGGGTTCGCTGGCGCCACAGCAGAAGAACGTGGTTTGGAAGAGCGTAGGCGCTTTGAAGCCTTGCCCCCACGCCGAACGTAGGGTCAGCCCGTCAAGGGGCGTCACCGCCAGCGACGCGCGCCCTGTAGTTTCCGCGCCGAAACGCTCGTGATCGTCGCGGCGTATGCCGGCGGACACCGCCAGGGCGTCAATAGGCGAGTACTCCCACAGCCCGAACACGCTACCGATGGAGGTGTCTTTGTCGGTCTCGGTGCCCTCGTGCTCAGCGCCCAGGGCGATGCGGTGCGCTTGCGCCGGCCGGATTGTGGCTTGGCCGCGAAACACCGTGCGTTGACCGTCGGCGGTGAAGCTAGAGATGCCGTCGGTGAAGTTCTCACGCTCGATATCCGCGTAACCGAACATTCCCATCAGGTCCAAGTGATCGTTCCATAACCCATCGAAGCGTGCTGTGAGCGTGGCGGAGAGCTGGCGGCTGTCGCCCACTTCATCGCCGTCGACGACGCCGGTCTGCGAGCCGAAGCTGTCGAACTCGTTCTCTGCAGTGACGTAGCGGATCGTGGCTTCCAGGCGTCCGCTCGCGGGCAATTCGACGGCGCCGGTCGCGTTCACGGTAAGTGACTCGAAGCCGTCGTCCTCCTCGTTGCCATCGGCTTCATCAGCCTTGGAGATGCCGTCCGTCCGGATCCCGCTTAGTGCCACTCGGAACTCACCGCGATCGAAGCTGCCGGCCCCCGCGACGCCACTGCGGAGCGTGCCGAAGGATCCGCCCTCAAGAAAGCCGGAAAGCGGCGGCGCGAGCTCACCGCGATGGGTGATGATGTTCACGACGCCGCCTATCGCATCGGAGCCCCACAGCACCGACTGGGGGCCGCGCAGCACCTCGATCCTGGCGATGTCAGCGGTGTCCAGGGACGCGAAGTTGAATCCACCCCCTGGCGATGACGGATCGGTCACCGGCACCCCATCGATCAAAACAAGCGTTTGCTCGCTAGAGGCACCCCGGATCCGAACCGACGCGAGCCCGCCGAAGGCACCGTTTTGGTTGACGGTGACGCCGGGCACGGCGGCTATAGCATCGATGGCGAAGTCGTAACCGCGGCGCTCGATGTCCTCGGCCGTGATCACGGTAACGCTCGATGACACATCGGCGGCGGGGGTGGGCAAGCGCGTGCCCACCACGATCAGATTCTCGATCGGCTGTGCGCCGATGACGGCCGGCGCAGGGTCATCGGTCGACTGCGCGAGCAGGTTGAAACTGGCCCCCATCGCGGCAATCGCGAGGAAGCAAGACGTAGTGACCCGGTGCGGATCACTTGAACAGATCGGCATGATGATCTTCCCTGATGGCGCGGTTGCCGCCGCATCAACATCGACAACGAAACGACCCCGCGGCCGGGCGTACCGGCGTGGCAACGGGGTGCACAAGTCGCTGCGTGGGAATGATCTATTCCTGTCCTGAAGGGCTGGACCCGGCCCCGGACGAGCGACGCGATGGCAGGTCTACTGACTCACGGGTCGTCGCCTAATGGCAGCAGCCTTCCCAGCGCCGGAGAGGATCCGGTGGGCCAGTGGCATGTTGCTGCCGGCTCTCCGCTTACAGTTGCGGGCACAGTCCCGGATTCGCACCGGGTTCCCTATGAAGTTCTTCTCAGAACACCATCTGTGCGCAATATGGTTCATGGGTTGGCGGCTGTCAATCGATGATCCCAGGTCATCGCAGGTGAAGCGGATCGTCTTGATCGAGCGGGCTCCCGGCCACGTGCGTGAGCTCCAGGAAAGGGGCACGGGGGCGTAGGCCGGCGAGGCCGCGGCGCCCGCGGGAGGTTGAGTTCGGGGAGTACTCAGCGCCAGCACGCCCTGAGAGGTTGCGATGGACGGGCGAGCTGCGGTGTCCCACGCGCGTGGGTAGGTCGCAGCGCGGCGGCGAAAGTGGGTAAGCTCTCCGGAACGAAACCTTAACCCTTACCTTACGGGTTTGACGGGCACGGAGAGGATCGGCGCGTTGCCGTTGCCCTGAGCCTTGCTAGGCAATGGAATGATCGGCGTTGTCAGGTATCGGCACGCCAGGTAGGAGAATCACCATGGACAGTTCTGCGGGCGCCGAGTCCATCGTGCGCCCCCATTTCCCGTTCTCAGCGCTGGAGGGTCAGCCGGCGCTGCAGCGCGCGCTGCAGCTGTGCGCGGTGGATCCGATGATCGGCGGCCTGCTGATCGAGGGACCACGAGGAACGGCCAAGTCCACCAGTGCCCGCGCCCTCGCGACGTTGCTTCCCGATGGGGCGAGTTTCGTCAATCTGCCGCTGGCAGCGACGGAAGAGCAAGTCGTGGGCTCGCTCGACATCGACGCTGCGCTCAAAGGCGACGGTGTGCAATGGCGTCCCGGGCTGCTCGCTCGGGCGCACGGTGGGGTGTTGTACGTGGACGAGGTGAACCTGTTAGCCGATCACCTGGTGGACGTGCTCCTCGACGTGAGCGCGAGCGGGGTGAACATCGTCGAACGTGATGGCGTTTCGCACTCGCACGCAGCACGGTTCGTGCTGGTCGGCACCATGAACCCGGAGGAAGGGGACCTACGCCCGCAACTACTGGATCGCTTCGGCCTCTACCTGCATCTGTCCGATCCCAGCGATAGTGCGACACGCCAGCGCATCGTGCGCGCCAGGTTGCAATTCGATGCGGACCCGATGGCGTTCATCGATCGTCATCAGGCAGCCGAGGCGACTTTGCGTACGCGACTGGCCGCGGCGAAGGCACGCCTGAACCAGATCGACTACACCGATGGCGATATCGCTCGAGTTGCTGAGTTGTGCCGTGGAGCCCAGGTCGAAGGCGTACGCGCCGACCTCACGCTGCTACGCGCGGCGCGCGCAAACGCGGCGCTGGAAGGGCACTCGCGGATCGTCGAGCGGGACGTGAACACAGTGGCACCTTGGGTGCTTGCCCATCGCCGAGGCGACGGGAATCGGCTGCAGGCGGCGGGGCCACCGCCTCCTGGTGCGCGGGACGGCGGTGACTCGTCGTCGCCGTCGACGCCAGACGACACCGCGGGTGGAGAGTTTGAGGGCGGGCACGACGGCGATCGCGCTGAGGCGCATGGCGCAACGGCTCCCGTGGGCGCTCGCGATGGAGAGACAGGAAGCCAGGGCGGCGTGCGATCGCGAGCCGAGCAACGCGCCAGTGTCGAGGCCGAAGGGCCGCGACTGTCTGAAAGTCGGGACCCAGTACGCGGGCCCGAGCGACCTTCACCGAACCGATCGAATGCATCAGGCAGCATGTCCGACTCGGGCAGATCCGAGTGGGGTGCACTGAGCCCGACCCGAGTGCCCGCGCCTGCAGCCGTGAAGGGCGTTCGCCCGCTACCTGTACCCCGAAAAAAAGCCTAGCCTGGCAGCAAGGCGAACGCCGAGTGCCTGCTGTCAGGATGCGCTCACGGTCGAGCGATCGCGGCGCCCGCGGGCCCCGCACCGACACGGATGCGACGGGCGCTGCGCTCGACTGGCCTCGCACCCTGGCAGCCAAGGGCGCTACTCGCTTCCGCACAGGGCACCTTCGCTTTCGCGAACGGATTCCAAGCGGCGCTACGGTTCACTGTTTCTTGGTCGATTGCTCCGCTTCCATGATGCGAAGCGGCGGGTTGGCGCTCGCGAAAGCGATGTTGCAAGTGTGGTCTGAAGCGTTGTACGGCACGCGTGAGCCGATCGTCGTGATCGGCTTTGGGGGGAACAGCGCACAGCTACTCAAAGCGCCTGGCACCGCGCCGCTTGGCGCCACCTGGATCCGCGCGATTGAGGGTGGCGGCGGTACACCTATCGTTGCGGCGGTTTCCACTACTGAGAAGACCCTGCATCGACTGCGCCGACAATCACCGACTGCTCGGATCGCATGCTGGCTGCTGACCGACGGGCGCTTTACGGTCCTGCCGGCCCCGCCGACGGGGGCGGACTGGTGTGCGGTGGTGGATTTCGATAGTGGCCGGCTGGCCGTGGGGCGGTCCAAGGAAGTGGCGTCGCACTGGTCCGCAACTTACATGTCGGCAAGCGAACTTGTCGAGCAGACCTAGCGATCGGCTTTGCCATTCTAGACGCGGTTCCTCAACTCGGGGACTGTCCGATGAGTTCGCCGCGATACGTTGCGAGCAGGACATTGAGCGCAGCGAGCTACGCTCTAGGGCGAAAGAGAGAAGCGAAGCAACGGGGGCAACCTGTCGCTTGCTTCCACGGTAGTCAACTATGTTTTAGAGAAGGATCGCACGAACCCGCATGCGTTCTCGCTCCATGTGGATGCGCTCGATGAACTACCTTAGCGGCCTCCCTTGCTGGTCTTGGCCGGGTCAGGGAAGTCGCAAAGACTGTGCTTGGGTCAGCGACTTGTCGAGGAGCCGATCAATGTCATCGTGAGACCAGGTGCTCAAGCCTGGAGAACAACGATGGCTTACAGAATCGATGACAATCCGTGTCTGCTGTGTCGTGGGAACCGCGTCTACAACTACGGCCGCATGGGAGCAAGGCCCGACGAAGTACTGCTTTGGCGATCCCGCAACCGGGTGATCGTCAAGGTCAACGCTAGTGGCGACGATCCCCGCGACGTTGCGCAGTTCGATCGCCTAGTCGCCGAATTGACAGCCCTTACGGTGGCCCGCACGGTCTGGCGTAGTCGTTTCGGTGGCGCCGAGATTTGCGCCTACCTCGTTTACGACGGTCCGGTTCATGTGGCGGTCGACGTAGACTTAGTCGCATTGCGCGCTACGGTTGATCACTATCTTGCGACCTCTCGAGCAGAGGACCCGAAGTCGGTACCCGTCCACGTAGTCGCCTACGCGTTGCTCCAAAGAACTCTGTGCTCGCCCGAGTTGAGTCATGCGCGTCGTGCCGTCCAGAGCTTCGAAACCACCTCCTGCGACCGACTGCCTGAGGGTCGACGCCCGTGACTGCATGCAGCTGTCCAAACTGCGGGTCGCACGACACACAGAAGCTCTCGGTGGGCTACGCGCAAGGCATGCGCGTCATCGAAGATCGCGTTAGCTACAGCGCATGGTCGAGACGGTGCGCGCCGCCGGAGCCGAATCCAATTGTCCCTTGGTGGGTGCCCGCTCTGGCGCTCGTCTCACTCTTCGTGCTGTATCCGGCTGCGCAGCCGATTCTCGAGGGTGAGGAACTGATGGTCGTTCTGCGTGCCCTGCGTTTTAGGATCGCGCTCTGGTTACTCGGGGGCCTGCTTTTGGTTGTTGTCGTTCGCCTCATCGCGAACGGCTGGTACCTCTGCACCGCTTTCCGTATCGAATACGAACAGTGGCGCCAGAGCTGGATCTGTCGAAGATGCGGAGTGAGATACATCCCGAGGAGCGATTAAGCACCACTACCTGTGGCCCTAGCAGCAGCACGCCTTTCGCCTGTCAGTCTTCGGTCACCGGGCCGCTACTCATCAAAGGCCGTGGCGAGGTCCTCGTTGCCTAGCACGCGCACGATTAGGACGTCGTCGTTGGGCTCGATGCGGTAGTAGATCGCATGGGCTCGGAAGACGGAGCGCCGGTAGTTGCCGGGAAGGTCGCGGATTTCGGGCCAAAGCAAGGGCTGTTCCGCGATACGAGCGATCGCATCGATCATGCCCTCGGCGTAGCGATCAGCCTGGTCTACGCCGAAGTTGAGTGCGCCGTAGACGTAGAGGCGATCTAGGTCGTCATCGGCCCGGGCACTGAGCCTATATCTTGCCATCCGCTTTCAACCGCTCGCGTGCCCCGCGGAAGACTTCCTTGGGCGTACGCTCGCTAGTTCCGCTCTCCTCGCCTTCGAGGAGCGCGCGGCGTAGCGCCTCGCGCTTCTGCTCCTGCTCCTCGATGAGACGCAGCCCTTCGCGGACCACCTCGCTGGCGGAGCCGTAGCGGCCCTTGGCGACCAGGTCGGATACGAAGCCGGTGAAGTGATCGCCCAGATTGATGCTGGTGGTTTTCGGCATTGCTGTCCCTCCGTTACTAGATATTACCACTCTGCAGTAAATCTAGTCGCCCTGACGTCGCTCCGCTGATCGATGTGCGCCGGCCCGAGTTTGGTCGATATCCAGTCAGCAAGTAGTTGATCTTTGGACGCAGTGAGTGACCGAGTTCTTCTACATGTCTGGAAGAATAGAATGTCGCTAAATCAACGGATTACGGCTTGGTTTTGTCCGTACATAAGAGGGCAAGGAGTTAGTAAGTTCGAACCTCGCCGCTCCGACCAAATCTTCTCATCGTGCGGCGCGCACAGACGTGAGCAAGGCCTAGCGTGGCAGTGCCTTCGGGAACGATACGCGCGCCTCACTCGCCTGCCGAACCCGAAACCCACCCGTTCCCGGCCGAGGGATTGGTAGGGAGCGATGAGTGATTCCTAAGCGCTCCATCGCAGCGCATTTGCATGCGAGTTGGCAAAGCTGGTCACCCGCGGCCTGCTCTTCGCGGCTCTGCCTCCGGGCAGCCCCGGCAATGACTCGGCGCGCGGGACTCCCACGCGGTGGTCCCCGCAGTCACACCCACCACAACCGCAAGCTACTGTTCCGCTTTCCCGCATCTCGTAAACTCACACCCATCCCTTGCTATACAAATTGTTGATTAGGCGACGGAAGTTGAATCAGCCTTGCTGACTCTTAATCAGTAGGTTCGGGGTTCGAGTCCCTGATGCCCCACCATTTTTTCGGTCACTTAGCATCGAGGTAGGTTCCTCCCTACACCCTCGAGAAATCACACCCACCCCAGCGCTAGTGCCTGCTCTCTTACCCCCTACCTCACGGGCGTGATGCGCCGCTCCCGCTGGAGCAGGGCAACATACCAAGCGATTCGGGACGCGCGTGATTAGACGCCGCCCAGGATCGCAGATCGTGAAGCGTGAACGACACCTTCAGTCGACGCATCGCTGCGTGCACGCTGGATGCTGACCACGGCTTGGCCGGGTAGCGATCCTGAGCAAACACTTGCTCGCACTGGGAATGTTTGAGCGCCTCGCGAATGAGCGCACGGGGTAGGTCCGTCCACTCGATGACGTTGCCAGCGCCCGTCTTGCTCTCGGCGCACCGTATCCCGTCGGGCGTTACCTGGTCGCGCGTCAGGCGATGAGGTCCGCCTGCCGGGGCTTGGCTATCAGCGCCTGTGCCGCGAGTGGGCGTCGGAACGCAGTTGCCGCAATTTCAAGCGCGGCGTTGATCTCCTCGGTGCTTACCACTCGATTCCGTGGGCGCTCGCGGTTTCGAGCGATCCCTTTGCAAGGATTCGACTCGGCGATCCCCCGGCGCATGGCGTAACTCGAAGACATCGGAGCACGGAGCGGTAACGGTTGGCCCCTTACAGCGGCCATACGGTGCCTCATCTGCGCCGCGTGCGAGCGGCCTATCTGTTCGGGCTTCATCTGACCGAACACAGGCATTAACTTGCCGACAATCCGACCGTGCTGTGTCGACGGCTTCTTCTGCGCCAGACGCGTGCTCTCCAGGTAGTCCACGAACAGTTCGCCCATGGTGCCAACTGGCTGCCCGGTCTGGAGTTGGCGCTCGACCTCGGCCAGGCGCTCGTACATCGTCGCTAGCTCTTCCTCGACACGCCACAACTTCGAGTCGATCCGGCGGCCTTCACCGATTCGCCTTCGGAACCGGTAGGACCCATCTCGGATGCTCACGCCATCGGGAAGCGGTGGTCGCTTGCTCACGTAAGCGTCTCGAAGTTTGGACCAGGCTCACCCTTGTCGAGCTGCGGCGCACGGTCTAAGCCCAGGGCCTGGATGCTGGCAATCAGATATCGCGATCGGAGGCAAAAGATTTGCGCTTCAGGCGAAAAGATACGTTTTCCAGTGCTGGTAAGTGAATTTCAAGAATTCAGAAGCTTTCGAATTCGATCGGTCAATGATTTCTGTATGCGGGGGTCAAGGGGTCTTTGGCGCGATAGTTAGTGACCTTAAGTCTGTAACTTGCTGACTCTCACTTCGCGGTTGGAATGCTCTCGGGGTAGTTAGTGACCTAAAACGCGCAAGTGACTGATTGCTCAATGGCAACTTATCGCTCAGGTCGCTAGCGGTCGAACGCAGCGGCAAGGTCCTCGTTGCCTAGCACGCGGACGATCAGAACGTTGCCACTTGGCTCGAGGCGATAGTAGATCGCATGGGATCGGAACACGCAGCGCCGGTAGTCGCCGGGAAGGTCCGGCACTTCTGGCCAAAGGAGAGGCTGCGCTGGGATGCGAGCGATAGCATCGATTAGCCCCTCAGCGTAACGGTCAGCCTGGTCTAGGCCGAAGGTCAGTGCACCGTAGACATACAGGCGATCGAGGTCTTCGTCGGCCCGAGCCGTGAGCCTATAGCTTGCCATCCGCTTTCAACCGGGAGCGGGCTCCTTGGAAGATCTCCTTAGGCGTGCGTGTGCTCGTTCCGCTTTCCTCGCCCTCGGTGAGCGCTTGGCGTAAGGCTTGGAGCTTCTGCTCGCGCTCTTCGATGAGGCGCAGCCCCTCGCGGACGACCTCGCTAGCGGAGCCGTAGCGGCCGGTGGCCACGAGGTCGGAAACGAAACCCGTGAAGTGATCGCCCAAGTTGATACTGGTGGTTTTTGGCATGATCGTTCCTCCGTTACTAGATATTACCATTCCGTAGTAACTCTAGTCGCGTCCGCGCACGCCTACGGACCTAAGCGCCAGGTGCGGCCTGCGATCCGCCAGACTATGTTCTCAAGGGAGAGCCGTTCCCCTCACTCTGGGACCGAAGATCTGATAGACGTCGGCCTATCTGGTGCCGCAACCGATACGCCGGGTGGTAGAACGCGATGAGTGATTCCTAAGCGCTCCATCGCAGCAGCATTCGCAGGCGAGTTAGCAGAGCTGGTCAGGCGCGCTCGCCCTTGGCGACCTCTGCCTCCGGGCAGCCCCGGCGCTGACTCGGCGCGCGGAAGCCCAACACGCGGTCCGAGAAGTCACACCCACAACAACCGCAAGTTGCTGTTCCGTTCTCCAGCATCCCGCAGACTCACACCCATCCCCTGCTATGAAAATTGTTGATTACGCGGCGGAAGTTGGACGAGCCTTGCTGACTCTTGATCAGTAGGTTCGGGGTTCGAGTCCTGATGCCCCACCATCTCTCTCTTGGCGCCTGAGTATTCGGCCAAGTCTTGGAGAGATTCAACCAGAAGTGACGCGTTGGCGGTTCTAAATCCGTCTCCGCGCTCGTGCGTCAACCGGTCGCAGCATGCGAGTCTCAGCACGGTTTTCGTGTTCAAGAACGGGTGAGGCCCACAGACTCCAAGGACTTGTGAAGAAGTCGACAGCGGTTCGAGTCGCGTCCTCGAAGCTGATCCTAGTCCGCCTCCTTCCTCGATCCGCTCCTCAAGGGCAAGTCCTTGTTCTTCGTGATGGCGGAGCCGCCTCGTAGGCTCGCCAGTCAAGCCGACAGCTCAATAATAGAGTCCCTGGCCTCAAATCGGCCTTCGCTGGCGTGCGGTCACCGACGGAATCGTATGATGCAACGTCCGTCGCGACGCCGAACCACGCGGTAGGGTTGATGGAGATTCCGGGTACCTTCGGGCGCAGCCCCCCGATGAGTCGCGGATCTGCGTATCGCGTTGCGAGAGCGAAGAAGTGAGCGTAACGCAGATGTGTTGGCCGGAGATAGTCCTCTTCGAGGAGAATCGGCGCCTTTAACGTCGGGTGCTGCGAGGCAGTGCCGCCGGTCCACTAGGTGACCGTGGACCACCCCATCTCACTCCGCCTGATGCTTCTCCTGAAACGGTTCGGGGCGTTACGTTGACCGGTGGGGCGCGCTCAGCTCTCCATGCTATCATTTTCCGTAGTATTCACCAATGCAACGAGGAGAGAGCAGTGGCCTGTGTTGGATCCTGTACGCCATCAAGCACTTTGAGTAGGTCGGTCAGGGTGGCGCTCCTCGGTGCGACGTGTCAGGTGGCCGGTGCGATCGTACCGGCCGCCCTCGCGCAGACCGAACAACCAAGTATCGATCTAGCTACGTTGCCATCCGATGCTGGAACTCGCCTTCTCGGCCAGTCTACTGAAGAGGAGTTTTTCGGCTACTCGGTTGCAGCTGTTGGTGACGTGAATGGCGATGGCATTGATGACATCGCGGTTGGTGCAGTCGGATCAGACCGAGACGGGGAAGAATCGGTAGGAAGGGTGTATGTCGTACTAGGGCGACAAGACCTTGCGGACGGCAGTGACATTGAGCTTGAGGGATTGGATTCGCCACTCGGGTTTGTCTTCGAGGGGGTGCAGACCAACGACTTGGTAGGTGGCGCGCTTAGTGGCGTCGGTGATCTAAACGGTGATGGTTTTGATGATGTTGCGATCGGGGCATTCTTCGCTGACTCTGAGGTTGGAGCCGAGAACGATACCGGTCAGGTTTATGTCGTCTTCGGGCAAGGCGAGCCTTTCCCATCGGAGCCTCTGACGAAACTCGACCTCGACGGAGCGAACGGCTTTACTGCGAAAGGACCATTCCCGGACGGCATTACGGCTGCGGTTGCCGGCGCCGAGGATGTGAACGGAGATGGGTACGACGATCTGGTGATCGGAACAACCGATGCATATCCGGCCGATGTCCCGAGCGCGGGGCAGGGCTACATAGTCTTCGGCTCACCTTCAGTGGGAGCGTCTGGATCCGTTGACCTCGTGAGTCTTCGGGGTTCATCAGGAGCCGTCATCAATGGTGTGGAGCCGTTCGCCGATCTCGGTAGATCTGTCGGAGGTGGCGGTGACGTGAACGGTGATGGCTTGGGAGACGCCGTTTTTGGTGCGTTCGGTGCGGCGCCCGGCGGTGTAACGTTAGCAGGACAAGTTCACGTGGTGTTGGGCCGTAGAGAGCCGTTTCCCCAGAGACTCGAAGTATCGGAACTAAACGGTTCAAACGGCTTCACGTACGAGTGTACCAAGCAGGGTGCTAGGTGCGGGATCTCAGTCGACGTTCTCGGTGACCTCAATGCAGATGGGTTCGACGATATCGTGTTCTCTGGACCGGGTGCCAACGTAGAGGGTCGCGTAGATGCTGGGCAGACATACGTGGTGTTCGGAGGGGCGGACGTTGGCGGCGACGGCACGCTCTCTACGGACGACTTGGTAGCAGCGGTCGGCGTGATCATAAACGGCGCAGGTGAAGGTGATTCGTCCGGCCTGCAAGTGAGCTCCTCGGGAGACTGGAACGGAGACGGAATTGCCGATCTTGTTATCGGGGCCGCTGGCGCTTCGCCGCTTGGGCGGGCGTCGGCCGGAGCCGTCTACCTACTGTTTGGGAGCCCCACCTTCGGCAGCGAGGGGGCGCTAAACCTAGCCGACATTACCCCTTGGGAAGGTCACATCATACTCGGAGCGACCGCGGGAGAGAGCGCAGGTTTCTCAACGACAGGGGCCGGTGACTTCAACGGGGATGGAGCTGACGATCTTCTCATTGGAGCCTACAACGCGTCGCCCGGTGGCGTTTCCAGAGCTGGCATTGCTTACGTGTTGTGGGGACAACCCGATGCAGACGGCGACGGCATAGTCGATCCTCTCGATAACTGTCGGGACCTGGAGAATGCTGACCAACGCGATTCAAACGCAGATGGGTTCGGCAATGTGTGCGATGCAGACCTAAACGATGACTGTGTAGTGAACATTCGCGATTGGCTATTGATGCGAAATGTGCTGGGCACCAGCGATGCCGACGCTGACATTGACGGGGACGGCGTCGTGACCGTCGCTGATGCCCGTGTGCTGTTTCAGAATCGACTTAGCCCGCCTGGCCCGAGTGGCATCACTGATCGGTGCGAGACAACTTATTCAGATCGCATTGACGCGATTCCGCAGTAGCCTGTTCATGGCATAGACAGCTAACATCATACGCAAGCATGCGCGCAGGCTTGCTCATCCGCAGCCTGGGCACGTCGGCAACACTCCTATTCCACCGCTCCAATGAGGGGCTGGACCGACCAGGGCTACCCTGGAACGCCGTTCGGCCATCTCCCGGATGGCAACTACGTCGACACCCGGTCGCGTACGATGGACCTTAGACAGTTGACAAGGAGCATAGTGATGAGCCGGCCGCAGTCGTTTGGCATGTCCATTACGTTGACTAGGTCAGTCAGGCTGGCGCTCGTCGGTATGTCGTGTCACGCGGCCGGCGGTGACCAGCTGCAAATCGATTTAGGGAGCTTGCCGCCTTCTACCGGTACGCGGCTGCTGGGGTCGGCAATCGAAGAAGACTTTTTCGGCTACTCCGTTGCGCCGGTCGGCGATGTCAACGGAGATGGAATCGACGACCTCGCCATTGGCGCGATTGGATTTGATCAAGGCGACCAGCGCACCGCGGGTCGAGCCTATGTGCTGTTCGGAAGAAGCGAACTGGACGCGCTTGAGGAGATCCGCTTGGACGCACTGGAATCCTCTGAAGGGTTCATTTTTGAAGGGGTCAAAACAAGCGACTTCGTTGGGGGTTCGTTGAGTGCAGCTGGGGACTTAAATGGAGATGGTTTCACAGAAGTCGCGATCGGGGCGTTCTTCGCGGATTCTGAGATTGGCGCCGACAATGACACCGGACAGGTATACGTGGTGTTCGGGAGTGACGGTCCGTTCCCTGAAGCCCCCCTCACCAGATCCGATCTGGACGGAACCATTGGCTTTATCTTGCGGGGGCAGTTCCCGGGTGGAATCGCCGGGCAAGTGGCTGTTGCGAATGACGTCAATGGAGACGGATACGATGACCTTATAGTTGGCGCGACTGACGCATACCCAGCAGACATCCCTAGTGCGGGACAGGGCTATATCGTGTTCGGCGGACCGTCGATAGGGCAGTCCGGCTCTGTGGAGTTGATAGCGCTGCGAGGAGATACCGGAGCCGTGGTGAACGGGGCTGATCCATTCGAAGATATTGGGCGAGCTGTTGCCGGTGCAGGGGATTTGAACGGAGATGGCTTCGCCGATGTAGTCTTTGGGGCGATTGGAGCATCTCCAGAAGGGATCTCGTTGGCGGGTCAAGTTCACTTCATTTTTGGGAGCTCCTCACCTTATCCGCAGCGAGTGAGCGTCTCGGAGCTCAATGGTGCTAACGGGTTCACCTTCGAGTGTGAGCAGCAATCTGGACGGTGCGGGCTTTCCGTATCGGGGGTTGGTGACGTGAATGCTGACGGCCTCGATGATGCAGCGTTCTCGGGGCCCCGTGTCAACCGTGATGAGGATTTGGACGTTGGCGAGACGTACGTGGTCTTCGGATCTGCGGTGGTCGGTGGGAACGGTCTTCGCCGAGTTAGCGAAATCGATGGGTCCAACGGTGTTCGTGTGATCGGCGCTGCCGCCGGCGATCAGTCCGGTGTGCAGGTGAGTTCGCCGGGTGACTGGAACGGCGATGGGACCGCGGATCTTCTTATTGGTGCCCCCGGAGCATCGCTTCTCGGCAGGGACACTGCTGGTGCCGTCTACCTCTTGTTCGGCAAATCCGACTTCGGGAGCAACGGAGAGATTGCCCTAGGTCACTGGGATCCAAGCGACGGCGTGGTGTTTGTCGGTGCCGACCCCGGTGATAGCGCGGGCTTTGCCACCGCGGGTGGTGGCGACTTCAATGGGGACGGGGCTGACGATCTACTTATCGGCGCCTACAACGCTTCTTTGGAAGGCGAGCCCAGGGCGGGTGCTGCGTACATCCTTTGGGGGCAGGCAGGTGCAGATGCCGACGGCGATAGCGTTTCTGATGGCCTTGACAACTGCAGTGAGACGCCAAACGCAGATCAACGCGATAGCAACGCTAATGGATTCGGCAACGCGTGCGATGCTGACCTGAATGACGACTGCAGTGTCGACATCCGCGACTGGTTGGTGATGCGAGGTGTGCTAGGGACAGGGAACGCGGATGCAGATCTTGATGGAGATGGGATCGTGAATGTCACAGACGCGCGACTCCTGCTTGAGCGTCGACTCCAACCGCCCGGACCCAGCGGCTTGACCGAGAACTGCCGTGGGGAATAGGCCGCCTGTCTAAGTGGAAAGGAAAGGGCCACCGCCGCCCCCTCCACTGATCGAGGATCCACCTACATCAAGCCCCAGCTCGTCGCCGGGCGAACCCAATTCCTGAAGCTGCTCCAAGCCTCGCGATCCGGAGCGAACACGCGGTCGCCCTGATAGTGCGTAAGTGCCTCGCGTACGCGGAGCGCTGAACGCTGGTTCTCTGCGCAAAACGAGGTCTTTCAGCAACCTAGCTAGTGTCCTGTCTCGTAAGTTCGTTAAAGAATTCGCGGGTACTTTTTGCCCCTAGGCACGTTGCTCCTCCTCCCGTGGGGCCTGCCACGCTCGTCCTCCCGCCGCGCCTAGGAACAAAAAGCCCCGTGCGACTCCTTCAACGAACTTACGGGACAGGACACTAGCGCTTGGCGTACAAAAATGTCCTCAGGACAAAAACTTGCGTGACGAGTCCGGTCCTCGAGCGGTGACGATTCATGCGCGTTTTTCGATTATTCTCAGGCAAAACGCGCCGGGCCCCACGCCCCATACATGGAGGAGAAGAAGCGGATGAAGATCGCATTAGTCATCGAAAACAGTCAGGCTGCAAAGAGCAGCGTGGTCCACCGGGCGCTTAGAAATGTTGCGGAACCGCTGGGGCACGAGGTGCACCACTACGGCATGTACGGGCCGGACGATTCTGCAAGCCTCACCTACGTGATGAACGGTTTGCTGGCTGGCATCTTGCTGAACTCAGGCGCGGCCGATTTCGTAGTGACTGGCTGCGGTACAGGCATGGGCTCGATGCTCGCGTGCAATTCAATGCCTGGCGTGTTTTGCGGCCTGGTGATCGATCCCACCGATGCCTTCCTGTTCGGGCAGATAAATGACGGCAACGCCATGTCCATGCCCTACGCCAAGGGCTTCGGATGGGCCGCCGAGCTCAACCTAGAGGATTGCTACAGAAAGTTGTTCGAGCACGAACGCGGAGTAGGCTATCCCAAAGAACGTGCGGCGATCATGGCGAAGAACCGAGGGATCCTATCTGAAGTCAAGGCCGCTTCAACGCACGATATGCCAACGGTGCTGAGAAAGGTGGATCAGGGACTGCTCAGAGACACGATCGCCGGGGAGAAGTTCTCCGAGCTGTTCTTTGCGAACTCCCAGGATGCAGAGATCTCTGACTACTTGAAGTCCGTCTTGCGGTAATTTTCGGGCGTCGTAACTACGCCTTCTGGGGGCTTAGGGCTGTGCCGCTCGTCTGCTCTTGCGCGCGCGTGGCGTCCACTGCATGCTCTGACCAAGTGATCTCACTAGGTGGAACCAACGCGGCTATCTGCAAGCGTGCTACCCGGTTTCAGGCCGCGTGCAATAGCTTACTTGGCGTGGGGGCGTAGGCCGCGTTGGCGGTGCGGCTGCAGGCTCTGTGGAGGGGCGGTTATCAATTGCGCGCCGTGACCTTGTCATCTCGACCTAATTCACGGTCAAGCTAGCCTTATCGATTCCGCGGCGAACACCTCGGAACCGTTTCTTAGGTCCGCAGGGCATGAAGTCGTCGAAGCGGGTGTCACCCATCGGCGTGCCGGCGGCAACCCGAGGTGTCGGCAGCGTCGTATCCATCTGGTCGGGCATGTCGCCGCAACAGTCAGGGAGAAGGTGATGGCGACACGTTCGCTGCGATGTTCGCGATACAGCTCGTAGCCTGCGCGACATGACGTGCCGATACCCCCTCCGCAAACCCCCGATGCCTGGGTCACGCTCGTGCCAAGGCGCGCATCGATCGCGACTTCCTCCGGCCATGTCAGGCACGCCAGTTGGTAACTCAGTCCATTCGAAATACGCGAAGTGCGGTGCTCTGAGCGCCTCGAGCCTCCTCACCTAACGCCCGTTAGTGGGCGGCGGGGCATGTTGTTCCGGTGGAGGGTGCACTTAGTGGTAGGCTCCTCGCTCCATGCCGACGATAGCACCGACGTTCGCACGTGCTGTCGATGGAGTATTCGGTTCATCGACGGAGCATGTCCATCTGCCGGGAGCCACTGTCCGCGATGTCGCCGAGTCACGGCAACGTCGTGGCAACATCGCAGTTGTGACCCCTGCTCGTGATCCGACGTTCTGTGGATTGGTTCTGGCGGGTCGCCAGACGTTAACACGCAAATAGGGAAGGCGCTTAGCAATGCACGGCGAGTACAAGGTACCCAACGGCAAACTCGTGGTAGTCGACCTGGAGGTGCGCGAGGGCGCGTTGACGCAGGTGCAGCTCGCGGGGGACTTTTTCCTAGAGCCTGCCGAAGCCCTAGGGGACCTGGTCGGGGCCCTGGAAGGTCAGTCGGCGAGTGCAACGGTGGCGGAGCTGGTGACCGCCCTGGAGGCCGAGCTGCGCCCGGGCGCCGCGTTGATCGGCTTTAGCCTGCAAGCCGTTGCCATCGCCGTGCGCCGCGCACTCGGCGCGCATAAGGTCTGGCAGGACTTCGAGTGGCAGATTCTTACTGAGGAAGGGCCTTACTCCCCTGCCATGCACCTCGCCCTCGACGACGTCTTGACCAACGAGGTAGACGCCGGTCGCCGAGCACCCACCTTGCGCTTCTGGGAGTGGGACCGAGCGGCGGTGATCATCGGCGCCTTCCAGTCCTTGCGCAACGAAGTGGACCTAGAGGCGGCGGCGCGCCACAGCGTTCAGGTCGTGCGCCGGGTGACGGGCGGTGGCGCTATGTTCATCGAACGTGGCACGGCGATCACCTATTCCTTGTACGCACCTGGCGAACTCGTCAGCCACCTGAGCATCCCCGACTCCTATGCGTTCTTCGATAGCTGGATATTGACGGCGCTGAACGCTCTGGGAGTTCAGGCCACCTACAAGCCGCTCAACGACATCGCGAGCCCCGAGGGTAAGATCGGCGGCGCGGCGCAGAAGCGCTACCGACGTGGCAGCGTCTTGCACCACGTCACCATGGCCTACGACATGGATGCAGGGAAGATGATGGAAATCCTGCGTATCGGTCGCGAGAAAATCTCCGATAAGGGCATCGCGAGCGCGGCCAAGCGCGTGGATCCGGTCCGCAGCCAGACGGGTTTGCCGCGAGAGCAAGTCATGGACCACATGGCCAAGACCTTCATCGATTTGTACGGCGCGAAGCCCGGGCGCATCGACCCGGCAGAGCTCAGCCTTGCTCAGGGGTTGGCAGAGGAGAAGTTTGCCAGTGACGCTTGGCTGCGGCACATCCCCTGAAGGGGATCAGTGTTCCTTCACGGTACCAGTCGCGACCTGATCTGATGGTCATCGACCTCGATGGCTGTGCGGTTCTCAGATGAGTCTAGCGAACTGACCTTCTTCTCCCGCAAGCCGCGAACATCCGCAGCATGGGCATGGGCGGCCTGCCGCAAAGCACCTTTGACCTGTCGCCCTCGACCTGTCGCGCCTCGCCCGGGTCGAGGCGCCGGTGAATTGGCTGGAACGAGGTCGATCAATGGCTCTGTGATGGCCCACCGTCTCGTGTGGGCGCTGTTACAGCTGCCCGAAGCTCCGATACCCTGGTCTGGGTAAGGCGGCGGCGCTGCGGAGGTTGTCCCCCTGGGGGCCGGGCAGACTACGCCAGTCGGCGCGAGTGTCTCCGGGCCAGCGAACAGTAATCGAGGGGCCAATCCTCGCCCCTCGACGCCCTGCTCGACGCACGCGCGTGGCTTGAGCGTCGGCCGGTGGCGTTTGACCACCGTTGGCATCGCTGGACGCTTTCGAGTGATAGCGGCCTTCAGTAGCCAGCCGACCAGCAACCGGTCGGGGGGCGCCAATGAGCTGGGAATGATCACAAGACTATTCGAGACCCGCAGAGGCAACTGAATGACACACATCACCTTTATTCACGGTATCGCCAACAAGCCACCGGCTGACGAACTGCACGAGCGCTGGCGTCGGGCGCTGGCTGATGCAGACGGCATCGACCTTGGAACGCACAACATCTCCTCTTCGTTCGTCTACTGGGCGGACGTCATGTACGCGTCCCCGTCGAGTGACGACTCGGACCACGAGCGTGTCGGTGATGACATCGTCGATGAGCCGTCCGATGATGACAGCAGTTGGCATGCTGAGATGCCCGCCGAGAACCAAGACTTCATAACGGCGTTGGCAGCGCGACTGAACTACGAGGCTGAAGCGCCCGACGGCGATGATGCCTACGTGCCACCGCCTTCAGACGAATCTGGGTTTGAGCGCATACCCTTGCCGTGGGCGATCAAGCGGCGGCTGATGAAGGCACTGCTCAGGGACGTGCATCACTACTTGTTCAACGCGCAAAGCACGCCGAGGCCTGGTGAGACGTACCGGGTGCAAGACGAGATCCGTCGGCGCTTCGTCGAGACCCTTGCGCAGGACGCCGATGCCAACGGTGGAAACGGCCCGCACATCGTTGTGGGTCACAGCATGGGCACGGTGATTGCGTACGACTGCCTAAAGCGTGTGGCGGCGTGTCCCGCCGTCGACGGCTTCATGACCCTCGGTTCGCCGCTCGGCATCGATGAAATTCAGGACAAGCTGTCGCCGGAGTGGACGCGCAATGACGGGTTCCCGAGCAAGGTGGCGGGCGAATGGGTGAACGTCGCCGATCGCCTCGATCCGGTGTGCATCGACACCCGTCTCGCCAATGACTATCGACGCAATGGCCAGAGCGTGGTGATCGACCAGCGCCAGCGCAACGGCGGAAAATGGCGGCACGATCTGCACAAGTATATGTTGCAGGACGAGCTGCGCGAACACATGGCACGTCTGCTCGGCGTGATTTGGCCATGACGTTTCGGATCCGGGAGTTCAACGATGCGCTCTTCGACGCGGTCAGCACCTTCGACCAGAGCAAAGCGGAGGAACTGTCGAACGAGCTGATCGACCACATCATTGAGCGCGATGATGCCTACCCGGTTCAGGAAGCGGCGAAGGCACTCGGCTTGCTCAGGCGCCGTCGCTACTTCGTCCTGATGGAGCGCGTTGCCGATGCGCTGATCCAGAACGGTCAGCGCGGGCCCAAGGTGCGCCGCCTGTACGCTCAGGCACTCATCGATCAGGGACGACTGACCAGCGCTATCTGCGTGCTCGAGCGCCTAAAGCACGATAGCGACGTAGGCGGAGCGTGTGCTGACCCTGGGGAGCACGCAGAGGCCCTGGGCCTGCTAGGCAGGAGCTACAAGGACCTGTACATCAACGCAGCCAACCCCCAGCGAAGCCGACACCGTGCCTATCTGGATAGCGCAATTGGCTACTACAAGCAGGTCTACGATGTGAACAGCGAAATGGCTTGGCACGGCATCAACGCGGTGGCCCTGCTGCAGAGGGCCGATCGCGACGGAGTCGACGTGAGGGGAATTGCGGACCCCAAGCGGGTGGCCCAGTCAATGGCCAGCCAAGTCCTCGCGGAGATGACCAACCGGCTGCAGATGGACACGGCGACGCGGTGGGATCACGCGACGGGCTTAGAAGCCTGCATCGCCCTAGCGAAGGATGAAGAATCGCTCGAGTGGCTTGGCTCCTACATTGGCGATAGGAACACGGATGATTTCGAGCTGGGCAGCAGCTATCGTCAACTGACCCAGGTTTGGCAACTGAAGACCAGCGAACCGCTCGGCGCCAAGGTACTTCCGGCGCTCAAGGCTGCCCTGCTCGAACGGAAGGGGGGCGACATCGAGATCCCCGTGGACGAAGCCAGCCACGAGGGAAGCGGTGTTCTCAAACTTGGTGAAGGCTTCGAGAGGCGCTTCGGAAGCGATGGCTTTCAGACGTTCTCGTGGTTCAACAGATGCATGACTCGGGCCCGATCCGTCGCCCAGATTCTGACTGATTTCGACGAAGCGATCGGTACCGGCTTTCTAGTTCGCGGTGGTGACCTATACGAGGCTTGGGGTGATGAACTCCTGATCCTGACCAACGCGCACGTGGTTTGTAGCGACACTACCGTCAGCAGTGCGATCCGACCGCAGCACGCCAGGGTCACGTTTGAACTTTGGAAAGGCGGTCCACAGGCCTTTGAGGTTGAAGAGCTATGGACATCAAGGCCGGACAAACTGGATGCAACGGTGCTGCGACCGAGGGTTGATCTGGCGGGCATCGAGCCGGTTCCGGTGGCAGGCACTCTACCTGCCAGGGATGGCAAGCAACGCGCTTACGTCATCGGTCATCCAAACGGCCGCAAGCTGTCGTTCTCCATCCATGACAACCACCTTCTTGACTACGACGAGCGCCTGATGCACTACCGCTCGCCGACTGAACCGGGCAGCTCCGGCAGCCCGGTGTTCAACGCGCGTTGGGAGCTGATTGCCTTGCATCACCGAGGCCTGAAAAAGATGCCGAAGCTAAACGGGCAGGAGGGGACGTATCCTGCGAACGAGGGGATCGTCATTGATGCGATCGTGGAAGCACTTGGTACTTCGTCGCTGTCCTGACCCATCCGGAGCGACTAGCCGAATGGGCGCGCGGGAGTATCCATGGCCATGGGTGGGTTGATACCCCTGCGCCTGCGCTTCTCGCCGGTTGATCGCACTAGCTGCGCGCTTACCCCGTTGCGATCATCCGCACTTCCCCCGAGACGCTCACACCGCTCCCAGGCGTATCACCCAAAGCGACCTCAATCAGCGATGGACTCCCCATGTCTTCGCCCTGGCGGATCTTGAATGCCCCACCGTGAGGCCAGGCCTGATCCCGTAGGTAGCCCGCGAAAGCGGCGGCCGCCGCGCCGGTGGCGGGGTCTTCGAGGACGCCACCGGAGGCGAACGCATTGCGTGCGATGAAGGTCTGATCGTGTTCGATGAAGACGAGCATTACCGTCACCCACCCATGCCGGCGCATGAGCTCGCGGCCCTCGGCGAGGGAGTAATGCATGCCGGCCACGGTGGTGCGCGACTTTAACGGCAGGACCAGGTGATCCGCGCCACCGTGAATCCTCGCAGGTGCAAGGCGTGGGTCGAGGTCGGACGCCGTCAGCGAGAACAGCGATAGGGCCGCCTGCAGCTCTTCTGCCGCGACCTCTCGACTTCGAGTGGGGGGCGAGGTGAGCGTGGCGATCATCCGATCATGCCCGCCTTCGGCATCCACGGTGACGGTGGCGTCATTCAACGTCAGTGTGTAGGTACCAGCACCCCCCCGCTGCCCGAGCACGGCGCCTAGGGCGATGGTGGCATGCCCGCAGAAGGGCACTTCCGACTCCGGCGAGAAGTACCGCACCCGCCACTGCTTGCCGCTAGCGTCCTGGGGGAAGGCAAAGGCGGTTTCTGAATAGCCGACCTGCGCCGCCACCTGTGCCATGGCCGCTTCGGTGGCCGCTTCGCGAAGCAGCACGACCCCGGCTGGGTTGCCGCCCTCGTCACCTTGGCTAAAGGCCGCAAATCTCTGGACCTCCATGTTGCTCTCCTCTCGACAGTGTTCACGTGGGAATAAGCCTAGCCGTCGCGCACGCTGCTGTCCCATGGAAGTCGAAGGAATATTGAGCCCATGATTTTCGATTCGTGGGCTGCGGTGTTAGTTTGCTTTCATGGCGAAGCCACTCGACAAAATCGACCGGTCCATCATCGACTTGCTCGAGCGAGATGCGCGTGCCAGCCTTGCGCAGATCGGCAAGACCGTTGGTCTCACGGGGCCCGCGGTAGGCGAGCGACTGCGCCGAATGCGCGACTCGGGCCAGCTGGGCGGCTTTGTCGCTCGCGTGGACTTGGCGGCCCTCGGTTACCCCATTCAAGCGCTGGTGAGGGTGAAACCACACAGCGGACAGCTGTGGGCGGTGGAGCGCATGATTCGAGACGAGCGCAGATTCGTCTCCTGTGACCGTGTCACGGGCGATGACTGCTACGTGGCACGCCTAGTCCTCGCCGAGCTCGCCGAGCTGGATGAGATCCTATCTGCGCTGCACGAGCGGGCGGAGACGACCACGTCGCTGGTGAAGTCGTCGATCTTTGCTGATCGGTTGCCGCCGCCCAAGCCATCGGTCTGACAAAGGTGTCGGCCTGCGGCGGGCCGTGGTGCTGCAGGCATGTTAGGTGCAGTGGCCGGGCCTCGCCGCCTGGGGTTTGGCCTGCCCGGTGGGGACCACCGCACTGAACTGACCAAGATCCAGACGGTCCACCCTCTGGGTGAACATCGGGGATCCCTTATGAGAGCAATGTGGATGATAGGCGGGGTCGGCTTCGTCGCCGTGGCGATCCTGCTCACGCTTGCTATGCCATCGATGCAGCGCAAGCCGCTTCCTGCGCCCGAGGGGGCAGCCGTCTCGGCAGCGCCTTCGACGGCGAGCGGCGGGCCGCGCACGCCGGCACCCCCCAACACACCCAATCAGCCGGCGGCTCTATCCCAGTACGTGATCGAGTGTCCGCGCGAGACGCTGTGTTTCCCCAACGGTCATCGCGAGGCAGTGCGTTGGCGGGAGGATGGGCCGCGCCCGGCGGGGCCAGATCACCTAGAGCCGCCGTATGCCCCCCACATGCCGGCACTGCTTGCCCGCGCCGAGGCGGGTGATGACGGCGCGGCCCTATTGGCCCACAACATTCTCAGCGGCTGTGCCCGATCGCCGGCAGACCCGGCTGCACTGGACCGCGCCATCGTGCTGCTGATGGAGACGCACCAGCTAGAAGATGCGCAGACCGGATACGTCGGGCGCGTGGGGTCGACCAAGATCGACCAGTTCGAGCAGATTCTGCGTCAGGGCTACGCCGACTGCGAAGGCGTTCCGCGCCTAGGCGAAGCGGAGCGGCTGAAGTACCTCGCCATCGCCGCCGCAGGACCCAAGCCCTTCGCCCGCGTGCGCTATGCAGAGGCGCTCCGGCAATCGGATCCCGCGCGTGCGCGCCAGCTCTATGTGGAGGCCTGGGACTTGGGTTACCTGGATGTCCTCCCTCACTTGGCCGACTACTCGCAGCAGGACTACCAGTCCGGTACCGCCACCGAGGGGTTGATCGACGCGATGGCAGCCCGCTACGTCTACGCCTCGCTCTACCACGCCCGGTACGGCATGGACGAGGCGCGCATCATCGGTCGACACGTAGCGACGGTTGCTGGACGCCGCCGAGGCGACCGCGGCTCAGCTACGAGTCCACGAGCTAGCGCTGGCCATGGCGCGCGCCGAGAGTCTGCTGGTGGAACCGTGTTGCCTCGACGACCTGTAAGTCATGCTCGGCCGCATTCTGTCCATCGCTCGGTCCCTTCAACAAGCTGGCCGATCGGCCGCCCGGTCCTGGATCTGACCGGACTGATGGACCGAAGCGTACGCGTGAGATGAGAGAAAGCGCGCGCGAATCACACTGTGGGGTGTAGGGACCGACCGCTCGCTCGCCGCGGAGCACAAGCACCGGGTCAGGAGGCCGCCCCCGTCAGGGCGTTGGCAGGCGGACTTTAGCCCAGCGTCCCCGACTGAATCTCAGAGCAACTCAGGAGGAGTTCCATGAGCGCGCATCAAGCCCGCGACCACGAGTGGATGGAGTACTACGGCAAATTCTCAGAGTATTTCCAGCCCAACGCGGTCCGTGATGGCTGCCACCCTAGACGCTATCTGCATGACGAGCCGACGGGCGAGGCGATTGTGCTCGTGCACGGTCTTTCCGACTCGCCGCACTTCATGACCGCGATCGCTGAGCACTTTCATACGGCGCTCAACTACGACGTGTTCCTACCGCTGCTGCACTTCCACGGCTTGAAGCAGCCCCAAGGGATGAACGGGATCTCGCTGGTGGAGTGGCGGACGAACGTCGACTACGCGGTCCAACAAGCCGCTGTGCGCGCCCCGCACAAGGTGTCCATCGGAGGGCTCTCCACGGGGGGAGCACTGGCGTTCTCGGCGGCGGTCAAGGACGCCCGAATCACCGGGGATCTGTACCTCTTCTCTGCCGCGCTGGATCTTGCGGGAGGCCCCTTGGGGATCATCGGGGAGCTTAAGGAGCGCTTGCCGAGAATGGGGCTCGCGGACTTGCTGAAGAAGGACAAGCCCCTCATTGGTGCCAATCCCTTCCGCTACACGCACGTCGATTTGGACGCTGCGGAGCAGCTGTCACGGCTTATGCAGGAGAACGACGCAGCGCTAAAGCACCTTCGCGGTCGCGGACGACGTTTTCCCAAGCGCGTTTTTGCCGCCCATTCGCAGGCCGATCTCACGGCGGACATCCGCGGCATAGAGCGCTTGCAGCGCGTTACCCCCGCAGAGCGCTTCACGTTCTTGCGCATCGAAGAGCAGGACGATGTCTCTCACGCAAGCCTGGTGCTGAGCCAAGCTGTAGTGAATCCGAACGATCCGAAGGAGACCCTCGAAGAAGCTAACCCGCTGTTCCCGCAGATGCTGGAGGCGATCACTCGCTTCGAGGCCAGAACCTCCCGCGCGCTCCAGCGCCAGCTTGAGGAGCACTTCACGCAGCACGTAAAGCCAAGCCTGTCTGGCGACCCTCGCTACGACCCACACGATGCCTACTTTCTGGCCGCCCTATGCCAGCTCGCCTACGAGCCCGACGACCAGGCGCGCCAGGCCACCATTCGCGCCTGCCCCGGTTGGGAGCACGCTGAGGTCCACGCGTTCTCCAAGCGCCTCGGTCGTGACATCGATACGGAGGGTTTTCTGGTCCACAACGAGTCGACGGTGATCGTCAGCTTCTGCGGAAGTGAGTCGCTCCCCGATTGGTTGGGCAACGCGCAGATCGTGACCGACCCCGGTCCACTGGACCCCGAGGCGCGGGTGCACGAGGGATTCCAGGATGCCCTATTTCCGGTGATGCTGCAGGTCAGCCGCCTCCTGCATGAACACCTGCAGGCAGGTCGTAGGCTATGGGTCACAGGACACAGCCTAGGAGGGGCGCTCGCCGTGTTGCTGGCGGGTATGCTCCTGGAAGACAAGATCCCTCTCGCTGGCCTCTATACCTTCGGTGCCCCCCGCGTGGGTAACCGACGCTTCCAGCAGGCCTTCGATGCCAGGACCACACAAATTCCATCGTTCCGCGTCGTGAACCAGGGGGACATCGTGCCCTTGATCGTGCCGAGGCTCTTGGGGTACCGGCACACCGGAGAGCGCATCTACCTCGACGAGGAAGGCGGTGTCAGTGCGGGTGACGACTCCACTGCCTCGAAGCTATCAGACACGCTGGGTCGCTGGCTCGACACCTTCGGTGATCGCAAGATCGAGGCGAAGGAGAGTCACGTGCTGAAGACAGGGTACCTGCCCAAGTTGAGCCCACTCAGCGACCTGCGACGCGAATGACACATGGGCGCGTGTGTCCGCGAACGACCAGCACTCAGGTTTACTGACTTGGTGTGTTTGCTCGCATGGCTGGCACGTCTTACTGCTTTCGATTGAATGGTGTATTTGACGGAGAGAGAACATGGAATGGAAGACTCGTCGGGCCCCCCAATTCGCGATGCTTGCTCTGGTCGGTTTGACCGCCAACGCGCAGCCCGTCGCGAGCGTTGGAGACGATATCACCAAGACGGTCGAGGAGCTGAAGGGACGGATAGAAGAGCTCGAGAAGGAAGTCGCGGCAAGCAAGCCGAAGCCGCCACCTGAGGGCATTTTGCCGGAGTGCTGGAACAGCCGCGTCATGCGGTGCGATTTTGATGTGGACATCAACTTCGGCTGGGGTTTCGATACATTCACCCCGTCGGATCTCTCCAACGTGGTTGAGCCCGAGGATGCCACGGACGTCAATCAGAGCGCTCTGCTCGATTTGCGCTTCAACTACAAGCTGGTTGGTGCTACTAACGATGTTGCTGCGCTTTGGCTGACAGGACGCACAAGACGCACCGTCCGTGGCACCGAGGTGTTGTGTAGTGACTTTGCGAACTTCCCCGGCTGCCCGGAGGCGGGTGAGCCCATTGACATCCCCGATCTGAATGCTGCAATCGCTGTGCTACGCGACGCGGAGTCCATTGAAGGTGAGGTTGGCTTGCGGGCAGAGTTCTTGCGGAGCAAAGCTGGTCCAAAGGGTGCAAAGGCTACGCCCTACCTGATGGCTCGTTACGGAGCAGCGTCTGTTAGTGGCCTCGACGACCTTGCGGAATACTACTTCTTCTCCTTGGGTGTGATTCTCGAAGAGACGCACCTGCACGGATCCTTTATCGATTTCGGCATCGGTTCGAACGACCTCTTTCCTGCCGACCGTCGGGATCGGAATCAGCTGCGGGTGCACCTCGAGGGTAATCCGTTCCTGAGCTTCACCGACAGCGACTTCCTGAGCAACCTACGGATGTTCATTGAAACGGAGGTCGACTTCGACGGCGGGAGCGGCAGTGACTCGGTGCGGACGTTTGTGGGGGTCGAGTTCCCCTTCGGCTCGAAGAAGAAGTCCGAAAGTAGCGATCAGACAAAGAGCCCCGGTACCTGAGCAAGCTAGCTGCTACGTCGGCGGCGGCATTTGCGAGGCGCAGGGTAGCAGTGGTCGGTGCGGCCTGAGTCGTGATCGAGTGCGGTCTCCGGAGAGGTAGTCCAAGCCGTGACGGATTCGGAGAGCCCCGCCATGGCTCGCTACAACAATGGCCAAGCGCCGACGAGCCGGTTCAGGGGCAGGCGTTGCGCAAGCCGGTTCTGCGATCCCAACAGCGTCTCACACAAGGCGCACCTGGCTCGTGATGGTGCCTGTTTTCCAACGGCTGGGTTTCCGTGGTACGTAGTCCGGTAAGCTCCATATTAGTGGCCACCTGATCAGGCAGCTATCTAACTTGAGCTTTGCGCAGCGGTTGGCAATGCCACCTCGCGCTGGACGGTGATCTGGCGAATCGTCTTGTTGGCTTGCGTTGAAACTCAGCTCGTCGGAGCCATGCAAGGGTGGGGCGCTTCACTCCCGCTGCGTGCCGCCGCAGTGTTAGCTTTCAGTGTCGCGATGCGCGATTGAACTTCAGGCTCACGGCCAGATGCGCTGGACTCAATCGCGGCATACATGTCTACCATCGCGTCGTGAACGAGTTGGCTTTGTATGGAGGCTAGTCCCCAACAACTCAGCACCTGCAGCGCGACGGTGACAAACTGTGTTTCATCTGCTCTATCACGCACTTCAGTAATCAACTTGATGAGTTCCAGTGATGTCGTTTGCCCGGGCCTGCCGTACTGGAGCAGTCGCATCAGAAATCCAGCCGCTACTGTCAATGATTCTTCGGCAAGACGTGTCTTTTCATTCGACTCCCGCCTCCTTTCGTTGGCGTAAAGACCCAAAATGATCGAGACCGAGAGGAGAATGGACGCGGCAGTCAGCGCCCACCTCAAGCGCCTCTCCTGCCGCAGAGACTGCGCCAGATCTTCAGCGAGCGTCTGCTGTTCCAATTCACGGATGGCGCCCACGATCCTATCAATAAGTCGCAACTGGTACTCGGGATCAGCAGATTCAGCTTCATTGCTCGAAAGGTGAATCCGATTGATGTGAGGCCATTTGACAGTCAATAGCTTCGGAAGCCAGAGATGGCCATCCCCCTTCGGATCCACGACGATCGGAGCTACTCCTCGCTGACGCACCCACCACTTGAGCTCCGCGTAAAGCGAATCAGATCCCTTCTTGCGCTTGGAAAGATCCTGGGCTATTCCTGGTGTACAGACGAGGAGCATTGCTCTCGCTGTTCTTAGTGCCCCGAGATTCTGCAGTTTCCAGTCATCTACGCCGGCGGCCGTCTTGTCGTAATAAGTTTTGAGGATGCATGGTTGGCCGCTATTGTCGACATACTCCAGCCCCTCTAGGTGTCTATGTAGCCACTCAGCGTGCCAGTCGCCGTCGCTGCGCCGATAAGAGATGAAGATTTCTACCAGTCGCGCACTGGTCGACGCTGAACTAGGAACTTGAGATTGCGTGGTTTCCATTGCCTACCGAACATGCACAGGATTCGCTACAACATTAGCGAAGTAGGTTAGCTGCCTTGCCAGAGCCTTGAGTGTCGTGTGTACGATCGGCTCTACTGCAAGCGTTTAATCTGAAGAGGCAGTCCAAGCTGAGCTTGGTAAACACACGAGATCTTGGCGCGTCGTTGGCACTCGCGCAAGACTTCGCCTAGTGTCGTTGTTGAGACAGCTGTGCCGGTGTCTGATCGCGCGCCAAGCCCAGGGACCCAGACTGTCGGATCTTGCCGGACAGCAGCCGCCTGTGGTCTTCGGCGCGGGACTTGGGGTGGCGCGAGGCTACCTAGAGCCAAGCACCCGTGAAGCATGACTTCCTGGTGCATTCCAACCCTCAGCGTTGATCGAGGTAGGTGCAGTTCACTTACTTGGCGACTTGCTCTACGACGCCTAGAATTCGCCGGACCAGGCCCGTATCGCTGGTGAGCAGGGCGCGTCTGCTGGACGTTGCCGTTATGATGTCCGAGGCGATGCATGATCTCGAGCAAATGGTCGGCAGCTGTTGTCGACCTTCCGGAGGAGGGAGGAGGCGCGAAAGGGAGCACAGGCGTGGTAACTTGGAGATGCTCTGATTCGAAGGAGCGAAGATCTACGCTTGGCCTGACCCCACAGGACTCCCGGACCAAACAGTAGTGTTCCGAGTCGCTCGCGGAGAATCCATGACAGCGCCCCCTACCGATCATCCCAGCACCGACCTCCACCCGCCGGTCGAGCCCTACGAGACCGGATTCCTAACCGTGGGCGATAGGTCCAAGCACGAGCTCTACTACGAGCTATCGGGCAATCCGGAGGGTTCGCCGGCGCTGTTTCTGCACGGCGGGCCAGGCGGCGGCACGCGACCCGGCGTGCGCCAGTTCTTCGATCCCGCTCGGTACCGCATCGTCCTGCTGGACCAGCGTGGAGCCGGCAAGAGTCGACCGAACGTCTCCCAAGACTTTAAGGGAGCGCTCGCGGACAACACGACCGGCCACCTCGTCGCAGACCTAGAGGCGCTGCGCGAGCACTTGGGCGTGTCCGTCTGGCACCTGGTGCTCGGGGGTTCCTGGGGCTGCACCCTCGCGCTCGCCTACGCTCAGGCCCACCCGGACCGGATGCGCCACTTGCTCCTGCGGGGCATCTTCACGTTCCTGCGCGACGAGGTGGATAACCTATTTCGCAATGGTGCGACGGCGCTGCACTACCCCGAGGTGTGGGAGGCGTACCGAGACTTTGTCCTAAAGCACCCAAAGCTGCCTGAACCTCCTGGTGATCTCCTCGAGGGCTATCGACGCCTCTTGGCAGATCCAGACACGCGCGATGCGGCGGCGGCGGCGTTCGTGGCGTACGAGCTGGCGTTGTCTTCGGCGATCCGTAACGAAGAGCGGATCGCAACCACGCTCGCGACGCCGGCCACGCTGATACCGTTCGCGAGCTTGGAGGTCGCCTACATGCTCGCTGGTGGGTTCATGGAGGAGGGGCAACTCCTGCAACCGCACCACCTGGCGCGCCTGCGCGATATGGACATCTCTATCGTGCACGGGCGAGCGGACCACGTGTGCCTCCCCACCGCGGCATGGCGCCTGCATAAGCGACTGCTTGCGCAAGAAGTGTCAAGCCGCCTTTGGTTCGTCGACGGCAATGGTCACTCCGACGCGGAGCCGGGCATCGGCGGGGCGCTGCGGATGGAGGCAGACCGTATCGCCGGCTAGCGTTGGCCTCGACTCCGTTGCAAGCGCCCAACTGTGGCGTCGCCCGGCTAGCTAAAGCTGCTTTCACGCGATCCGAAACGTGATCAAGACTAATAGAATGCATAAGCCCTCATCAGCGAAAGCTAACTTCGTCAACGCCCTGTGCCTGACGGCCGTCATCTGCACCGCGGCGTCGCCTGCGAGTGACGCCGCCGCGCCCAGCGTCGTCGAAACGCCGCACGTGACCGCACGACTGGTTGCGGATCAGCACGGCTACGTGTCGGGACAGCCGCTCAGTGTTGGATTGCACTTTGCACTGATCCCCGGTTGGCATGTTTATTGGCGCAATCCCGGCGATTCCGGAGAGCCACCTTACGTCGACTGGCAGCTGCCCGAAGGCGTAGAGGTTGGTGAGATCGCCTGGCCGATGCCGGAGCGTATCGATGTGGGGCCGCTACGTAACTACGGCTACGAGGAGTCCGTGCTGTTCGCGGCCCCGCTCGATCCCGGCGACCGAACGGGCCCCCTAACCATCCGCCTCGAGGCAGCTTGGCTCGTGTGCGAGGAGCTGTGTATCCCTGAGGAGGGGACGTTTACCCTCACCTTGCCTCCGGCCATGGCGTCGAGCCCCGGGCCGGACGCGCCGCTGTTTGGGCAAGCGCGAGCCGATACCCCAATCGCGAGCCCCTGGCCGGTACGATACCGGTCGACGGACGGCGGGATCGAACTCGAGCTGGAGTTAGCCGCAGCAACAGCCGCGCGGATAAACGACGCGTACTTCTTCCCCCATGAGTACGGGGTGGTTAGGCACGCCGGTGAGCAGCCTTGGCGCAACACGCCAAGCGGTCTTCGATTGACGCTGCCCTCGGGCGAACTCGGTCTCGCGTCCGCCAGCCCGCTCGTGGGCGTTCTCGTCGTCGAGGAGGATACCGCTGACGGACCTCGTCGGTTGGCCTTCACCGTCGATGCGTCGGAGGTCTCGTCTGCGTCGCCGCCTACCGGGCCGGCGCTCGGGCTTCTGATAGCCATCCTGTTCGCTCTCGCCGGTGGCCTTATCCTGAACCTGATGCCCTGCGTGCTGCCGATTATCGCGGTCAAGGCGCTCGGCTTCGTCGAGCTTGCGGGTGCCGATGCGGCGCGCGTGCGGGTTCACGGTCTTGCCTATGCCGGCGGTGTGATTTCGGGGTTCTTGCTCCTCGCCATCGCGCTCATTTCGCTGCGCGCCGCCGGCGCCGCGGTGGGGTGGGGATTTCAGCTGCAGTCGCCGCTAGTGGCGGCGCTGCTCGGGCTGCTCATGTTCGGCTTCGGTCTGTCGCTGTCCGGGCTGTTCGACGTTGGTAACTCGATCGTCGGTTGGGCTGGCGGCGTGCGCGACCCGGGTGGCGCGACCGGTTCCGTGCTCACCGGGCTGCTCGCCGTCGCACTCGCGACGCCCTGCACGGCGCCCTTCATGGGAGCAGCGCTCGGTTTTGCCCTGACCCAGCCGTGGACCACGGCCCTCGCCGTGTTTGCGGCCCTAGGTCTTGGCATGGCTGCACCGTATGTGGTGCTATCGCTGCGCCCGGCCTGGGCCAATCGGCTGCCTAAGCCTGGACCGTGGATGCAAACGCTGCGCCAGGCGCTGGCGTTTCCACTCTACGCCACCGCCGTCTGGTTGGTCTGGGTGGTCGCGCGTCAAGCCGGTGCCGACGCCGCGGCCGGGACGCTCGGCGCTGGCGTGCTGCTCGCGTTCGCGGTTTGGCTCGGCAGCCGCCTCGACAAACGTCTCGTCGAGCCCATCGGCGCTGTGTGCGCTGTCGGTGTAGTCCTGCTCGCAACAACGCGCCTTAGCGTCAACCCCGTCGCTGAGACCGTGAACGGTTGGGAGTCATGGTCCCCCGCGCGCGTTGCCGCGCTGCGTGCCGAGGGGCGTCCCGTACTGGTGAACTTCACGGCGGACTGGTGTATCACGTGTAAGGTCAACGAGCGCATTGCCCTGTCGACTGCTGCAGTCCGCGCATCGCTCGCCGCGCATGACGTGGCGCTGTTGGAAGGTGACTGGACTCGCCGAGATGCTGCCATCGCGGGTGCCCTCGCCGAATTCGGGCGTAGCGGCGTGCCGCTCGTCGTCCTGTATCCTGTGGTCGGCGACCCCGAGGTGTTGCCTGCGGTCCTGACCGAGAAGCGCGTATTGGCAGCCGTCGAGAAGACGGTGGTCCGTGCGGCCCTTGCCTACTGAGTTGAATCGGCGAACTCCCTTACCCTGCTGACTGGAGGAGAACCTATGAGTGCTGCAAGGAATATCGCGATGGTCGGAGCGCTGGCGTTGACCGCGTGCGGCATGGCGGCCGCTGGGGTGGAGATCGGGGCGCCGGCCCCTGACTTTACGCTCGAGAGCAGCGACGCTGCCACGGTGAGCCTGGCCGATTACCGCGGCCAGTACGTGGTGCTCGAATGGACTAACCACGACTGTCCTTACGTACGCAAACACTACGAGTCGGGCAACATGCAGGCGCTGCAGCGCGAGGCAACCGAGCAGGGAATCACCTGGCTGACGATCATCTCGTCGGCGCCCGGCAAACAAGGTCACGTCGATGCGGCGCAGGCCAACTCGCTCACCGCTAGTCGGGATGCAGCACCTGACGCAGTGCTCTTCGATTCGAACGGTGACGTCGGCAATGCCTATGCTGCTAAGACGACACCGCATATGTACATCGTCGATCCACAAGGTAGGCTCATTTACCAAGGTGGCATCGATGACAAGCCGACGAGCCGTAAGGCCGATATCGAGACGGCGACCAACTACGTGCGCAAGGCGCTCGGCGAGGCGCTTGCGGGCGAGCAGGTAGTAAACGCCGTGACGCGGCCCTACGGGTGTTCGGTCAAGTACAAGAGCTGAGCCCGAGGGTAGTGAGCGCAATGGGGCGTGTCTGGTCGTCGACCGGGGGTTGGGCGCGATCCGAGCTCTCGTCTGGCCTAGACCGCCGCGGGCGCGCTTGCACGCAATACGAGGGGACTGTCCGGCCTTACCTTTGGGCCCCATAGTGCTCTTGGTAGTGTCACGCGAGCGTTAACGCGCTGACGAACCAGCAAGCGCGTGAAGTGCCTGTCTAGTCAGCTCGACACTAGCGTGATCCACCCGTCCGTGGGCGTCGCCTTGCTCCTTTTCCTCGATCGCGCGCTCGAGCCAAGGTCGAGCGCCTTCGTGATCACCTGTTCGGGAGAGGCAATACCCGACCTGATGGAGCGTCTTGCCCAAGCTCTCGTGGTCGACGGATCCGTGCACATCGCCCCGGCCCTTCTGCTCTACGGCGCGTTGGAGCCAGGGTTTGGCAGCTTCGAAGTCGCCGGCTTCGCAGAGGCAATAGCCGACCTGGTGCAAGCTCGACCCTAAGCTGTCGTAGTCGACGCGCCCATGAACGTCGCCGTGCTCCTTCCGCTCGGCGGCGCGCTCCAGCCACGGCTTAGCACCTTCGTAGTCACCCGCTTGAGACAAGCAGTATCCGACTTGGTGTAGGCTCTTCCCTAGGCTTTCGTGATCAACGCGCCCGTAGACGTCGCCTGTCTCCTTTTCCTCGACAGCTTGCTTCAGCCAAGGTTGAGCAGCTGTGTAGTCGCCGGTTTCGGCGAGGCAATACCCGACCTGATGCAGGCTCGATCCTAAGCTCTCGTGGTCAATGCGCCCGTGTACATCGCCTCTTTGTGCCTGTTCGACGGCACGCTCGAACCAAGGTCTGGCACGTTCATAGTCTCCGGCCTGGAAGAGGCAATAGCCGACCTGATGCAGGCTCGATCCCAAGCTCTCATGGTCAACGCGTCCATGAATATCGCCTGGCTCCGCTTGCTGGACAGCGCGCTCGAACCAGGCCTTTGCAGCTTCGTAGTTACCCGTTTCGGAGAGACAGAGACCGACCAAATGCAGGCTCGTTCCTAAACTCTCGTGGTTAACGCGTGCATGGACATCTCCCTGCTCCTTCTGCCTTACCGCGTCCTCTAGCCAGCGTCTCGCACCCACGTGATCGCCCGTTTGGGAGAGGCAGTAACCGACCAGATGTAGGCTCTGGCCCAAGCTCTCGTGATCAATGCGTCCTCGGTCGCCGCCTTGCTCTTTCTGCTCGACGGCGCGCTTGAGCCAGACTTGTGCTTCTTGGTAGTCGCCATCTTGTGAGAAGCAGTGACCGATCAGATGGAGGCTTCTTCCGAGGCTCTCGTGGTTAACTTGCCCATAGACGTCGCCTTGCTCCTTCTCCTCGACAGCGCGCTTGAGCCAGGTCTGAGCTCCTTCGTAGTTGCCTGTTCGGGAAAGGCAGTAGCCAACCTGATGCAGACTCCGTCCCACGCGCTCGTGGTTGACGCGCCCCTGAACGTCGCCTTGTTCGGACTCCTTGACGGCGCGCTCGAAGGAAGGACGCGCACCTTCGTAATCACCTGTTTGGAGTAGGCAATACCCGATCTGATGCAGGCTGGATCCCAGGGCTTGGTGGTCGACGCGTCCATGGACGTTACCCTTCTCTGCTTGCTCAAGGGCGGACTCGAACCAGAGCCGCCCCAAGTTGAAAAGGCCGATCTCAACAAGGGCGGCGCCAATCGAGTACGCGTCAACTCTCGACGCCAACGAACCATCCCCAGGTTGCCAACTGTCCGGCGACAGTGAATAGCAGTGGAGATTGGAAGCCGAACTGCTACTCGCGGGGTTTGCTCTTACGTCCTCCGCCGCAATCATGAACGCCGCCGAGTGCGTATCGTGGAAGTGCGCGAGCTGCGTGGTGTTCACACCTGGCGCCGACCTCACGAACTCCTGAAACAACCGATGCATCCGTAGCTCTTCGCCAGCCTGGAGGAGCGACAAGTCCAGACAGGCATCGAGCGCACGGTCAACGCTTGCAGAGGTCCAACCTGCCTCCTGCAACCGCGACCGCAATAGGTCGGCGCGGATGCGGTCAGGGTTGAAGAACGTAGCGGCGCTCAATAGCAGTCGGCCCTCATCATCGAGTAAATCCCAGACCGCCGAGAAGCTGCTCGTTGCCTCCGCCTCGATCGCAATCGCCGCATTGCCGAGCCGTTCCATTGATTTGGCGACCCTGCGGGTCGCCGGGCAGAGCTGCACCGGCAGGCCCGCCGCGCTCGCTACGAGCGCAGGCCCGTAACTTCCCTCAACCTCAGGGCCGCCTAGCGCCCCTACCAGGTCGCGTGCGTCATCCTCGCTTAGAGGGGGCACCTCAACCGCACGCCAACCCCGCCAGTCTTCCCAAGTGCTCGTGATCAGTACGTGCGTCGCCTCATCGTTAGCCGGCAACCATGGTGAGATTGCATCCGGGCTGGTCACGTTGTCGTAGATGAGCAGGGTCGGTGCTGCGAGCTGCCTCAACACCAACAGGCATTGCTCGTCGATCGCTAGGCGATTCGAGTGGATTCCAAGGTTCCGGACGCCATAGGTGGCCAGATCGACGGGCACTGTCCCTTGGTCCATGCCGATAAGAAAGGCGCCGTTCGCGTAGTGCGACTGATGACGTCGAGCGTACTCAAGTGCCAGTTCGCTCTTGCCCACACCCGGCATACCCCGAACGATAACCACGCCCGGCTCCCCGATTGTCGGTAGCTGTTCTGCTAGCTGGTTGAGCTCATCTGCCCGCCCGACAAATGACTGCTTCGCACTGATGGGAATTCGGCCCGGGACGATTACGCGTTCGGCACTCGACTCGCTTGGCATTGCCAGCCCGGAGGAAGCCAATTTGCGAACAAGCGCATCGAAGTCCGTGTCCCAATCCGCAACCCGCAGCCTGGCGCCCTGGCATTTGGCGAGTGAAGCGATGCTTGGCACGCTACCGAAGGCCTCCGCCGGTGGTGGCGATACGCCATCGACGAGTACCGGAATGACCTCAGCATGGCCCACAAGCGCTTCTTCCACCTCCCGCCGCACCCAGTCCCCGGGCATATCGAGGCGTCGCTGCCCGTACTCGCCCTGCTCGGTGAGCCAGCGCTTGCCAATCACGACGAGCACGAACGATGCGTTCTTGACGGCGGTCTCGATGTGGCTATCCCAGCTATCGCCCGGCTCAACCGTTCGGCGATCGAAGAATACTTCGTTGGCACCGAATCTCCGCTGCAGCTCGAGGGCTAGCCGATCGGCCGTGGGCAAGGTGTCCGCGATTCGGTAGCTGACAAAGATAGATGGATATGCCTGAGGGTCGTTGGGCACCGGAACGCTCCTCCATGCGCTTGCCTATTGGACTGAACTGCCTGAGCAAGACTACCGGATTCGATTCCTCATCATAAACTCCGGGGAGGGACCCACCGCATGGCCGTGGCGGGGGCGGGATGGGGTCTTTTGCAGGGGATTCGCAGTGTTCACCAGGGCCTGATCGAGATCACGGGTCGCTTTGTTTCTCTTGCCATGTAACATTATGGGGGGCGGGGGCCCAAGCCTCGTCCAGGGCGTGCGCACAAACAAATACCGATTAGCGCACGCAAACCGCCGACTGCAACGAACGCCGACATCGTGTCCCTGCTTGAGCTGCCCAACGCCTGTCAGGCGATCAGGAGCAACGGGGTTGCGACCCGCCGGAGGAGAACCCCTCATGTCGTCAGATGCAGCTGTCACCCTCGACGCGGACTCGGTCAGGGTATTGGTCGCCACGCTTCGCAAGGCGAGCAGTTTCGAGAGCCTCAGGGACACCTTCGCTCAGCAACTCACCGCCTTCGGTGTCAAAATGATGAGCTACCACCATCTTCCGCCGCTAGGGGCATCCGACTTCCAGTCCCACATCGCCGTCTTCGCCCACGGGTTTCCCGACGCGTGGGTCAGTCGGTACGTGCAAGATCAGCTCTATCGAATCGACCCGATCTCGCGTAAGGCGGCGGTCGCGTCGCTACCGTTTCGATGGTCTGCAGTGACGTCCTTTGGCGACCTGTCGACGCAGGAGCGCCGCTATCTGCAGATGCTTGAGGCGGCTCGGCTTGGGGACGGGCTCGCCATCCCCGTATTCGGCCCCCATGGGCGAAACGGTTACGTGGGCTTCGGCTTCGGCACGGCAACCCTGCCGATCGACGAGGAGCAGATCGGGCTGCTCCACTGGGTTGCGCAGCTCGGCCACCTGATCTACTGCAGCTTGCTGCGCGTAGCGCCTGCCGATGAGCTCAAGTTGGCGCCCCGGGAGCGCGAAGTGTTGCAACTCGCGGCTCGCGGTAACAGCAACGGGGCGATCGCCGAGGCCCTGCAGGTGTCGCGGCACACGGTCGATACGCACATGCGCCGGATCTTTAGCAAGCTCGACGTAGGGGATCGCGTGACCGCGGTGCTTCGGGCGCTTTCCCTGGGGTTGATTTAGGTGTCAATTCGCCAGGGTCGCCGTCGTCGACAGCGCGCCGACAGGGCAGGGTGACCGTAACGGAGCTGCCCCGTCCAGGGATGCGGTCGATGTCCACGCGGCCACCTATGAGATTCGCAAGGCGCTCGACGGTGGAAAGGCCGAGTCCCCCACCACCAAAGGTAGCTTCCAAGGGGTACTGATCCTTCGGTTCACGGCGTTCGATCTTCTTTGGCGCAGCCGTCGCGTCGTCGCGCGCGTCGATGACCAACATCGCTTCCTTGGTGCCTCGGTGTAGGTAGGGAATAACCCGCGCGATCAGATCCACCTCTCGTGCCCGCGACGCGCGCGCGTTGATGACCAGGTTGATGAGGATCTGATCGAGCTGGGAACGTCTCAGGTCGAGGGCGACACGCTCGCCGCTCGCATCCATCGCCACCGTCAGCGACGTACCGGCTGCCACATCTAGCAGGGCGGATGCTCCCCTAAGCTGCGCGATCGCGTCTCGGCACAGGTCATCGCTGTCCTGTTGCTCCATCAGGTGCATGGTCTGTTGGTTGATGCGAATTGCCCGGTGGCACAGCTCGGTGATAGTGCGTGCCAGTTGGTGGTGCGTTTCTTGGCGCGTGATGTCTCGCAGCTGCTCCGCGTGGGCGTCGATGCACATGAGAACGGTGTGTGTACTGTGGCTGATGCTGGCCGCCGTGAGGCCGACGCTGAGCAGCCCGTCTTGCTGCAGTCTGCGCTGATGCCATCGGCGGTAGGCGAAGAACGCCGCCAATAGGATGGATGCGATCGCCAAGATCGTCACCGCAGTCATCGTCGTTGAACTCATCGCTCACCTCCTTCCGCGAGACTCAAGCGTGTGACCGGGGCACGGTCAGGCCAAGAAGTGGGCGGGAATATAGCGTCAGGTCGACGTGACAGCATGTCCCCCATTTGCGGTACAGGCAATCGGAGGGCAAAGGGGAGGTGGCTGGAAAACGCTGAAAATAGCGCGGTTTTAGCGCGGATGTTACGAGAGTTTACTGCTGAGCACCCTCGTGAACATTTGCCAACGAGGTTGTTGGGTCGGCCTTTGTGGGGCGCTAGGTCACCTGAGACGCCAGATGATCCCCTAGGCGGTCGGCGAGGGCGATGATTGTCATGGTCGGGTTCGCCCAGCCGCCGGTGGGGAAGACGCTGCTGCTGGCCACGTACAGGTTTGGGCTTTCATGCAGCTTACAGTGGGCGTCGACAACGCTGCTGGCAGGCGCCTCGCCCATCCGCGTGCCGCCCATGTGGTGGTAGCCGCCAATGGGGTGGGCGGAAATCAAGGGGTCGGTTTGCCAAGCGGTGTTCTCCTCGTGGAGCCAGGAGGCGAGCGCAACGTCGCCCCAGCCTAGACGTTGGTACTCGCCCTTTAGGGTCTCCATCAGAACGCGCACGCTGCGCTTGTCGATGTCCGAGAACTGCCAATCGAGGGCAAGGCGGCGCATCCCCAGGGCGTCCACTTGCTCACCCAAGGTCACGCGACTCTCAGGGATGGGCGCTTGCTCGGCCCGCACGACGGCGTAGAGGCCCTTCTTCTCGTGTCCGCGTTTGAGAGAGAACACGGTCGGCCAGGGGTCGGACACCTCCAGGAGGCGAATTGCGGCGCCCTTCAATCCCTTGTAGAGGGAGCGCCAAAAGCGCGTGCTGGGCAGATCGTGCTTGAGCTTGCCCGTGGCGGCAGATAGGGCGTCCATCTGCATGCCTTCGTGGCGTCGGGCGGCGAAGCTGATCGACGTGTTGAGAATGCCTAGGGAGCGTTGGAGGGCATCCGCGGGCCGTAGGTAGGCCGCGTAGCGCTTGCCCTGCACCCGCAGGGCTCTCGGCAGTACGAGGATCGACTGGGCGAGGCTGACGGGCAGGATCTGGCCGCCGCGGGCATGGGGGTGCTCCATGAAGTAGCGGCCGAGCTGATCGCGGTCGTTGCCAAACCCCTGGGGTCGCTCGGGGACGGCAGCGAAGAGCAGGCGAACCGACTCGAGGGCGCCGGCAGCGAGCACGAAGTGTTCGGCAACGAACTGCACGGTGCGTCCCCCTAGGGATTGCGCCGTGATCGCCTCGACCAGGCCCTGCGCTCCAACGTCGAACTTGGTGACCGTGGTGCCCAACACAATCCTGACCTTGCCTAGGGATCCACGGCGCGTGTCGGTGAAGCGCTCGCCGTTCTCATCGAAGCACCACAGGCCGGCGTCGAGCTTGGCGGCGTCGAAGGCTGGCTTGTGGCGGCCGACGACGGACCACAGGCGGTCGCCCGCTGGGCGCTCGAGGCCCATCTCCCGGAAGGCGTGCTCGTAGTAGGGCGCAAGGTCGGCTTTGGTGATGGGCCAGCCGCTGTGCGGTAGGTAGTCGCGCTTCTCAAAGTCGATGGCGTCGAGCTCGGCGCAGCGCCCGCCCCAAATGGCAGCGGTGCCGCCGAACAGGCGCAAGCGAGTGGTGTCGAGTTCGTAGTACTCCTCGCCCACGTTGTCGCCCTTGGCAATCGCCTGTTGCTCGGCGTCGAATTCAGGGCCGCCACTCTCGAGCAGCAGCACGTCGACACCCTTGTCCGCTAGGCGCATCGCCACCGCTTGGCCGGCAGCACCGGCGCCGATGACGCACACCTGGGCACGCTGTCGCTCGGGCGCTTCGTTCTGATTCAGATCGATGATCATAGGCCGCAGAGCCTACAGGGCTTGCTCTGGATGGCAAGCCGGCGCCGGCGCCTCAAGCGGGGGTTCGGGGTGTGAGTCGTCCCTGCTCGTAGCGCAGCTCGCCCCGTGTGAGTTGGCGCGCCGTGTCAGGATGCGCCCGCGCCCAGGCGATGAGCGCGTTGACGTAGCGCGGCACCTTGCGTCGACCTTCGAGCCAATGGAACACGGCCTGGGTTTTGCGGTCGATCTCGCGGTAGCTATCGCCCTCGTAACCCACCAAGCGTGCTAGCTCGGCGGCGTTGAGGTCGAACTCATCCATAAAGGTGCGTAGCTCGTCGATCGAGAGGTGTTGGTCCATGCGCTCTACTTCAGCAACGGGTGGTCATCGGGCAGTTGGTTGGCGTACCAGCGGGCCAAGCGTAGGCGGATGGACTTCTGCGACACCTGCGCCTCGGGCATGGGCGCGAGTAGCTTGTCGTGTACCAATAGGCGATAGACGTAGAGCGCCTTGTCGGCGTTGGAGTCGCCGGGCTCGAACTGCACGGCCTTGCGTTCACTTTCGGCATAGTGCACGCCGGCGGTCAGGGCGGCTTTGAAGAGTTCAGCTTCGTTCTTCAGCTTCTTCACGGGCGAGCTCCTTCTCCTGCGCGGCGGGCGCTCAGCATAGCAGCCGCGCAGGGGAGGGAGGGGTCACCCGCGGCTAGAAGCGCAGGCCGACGCCGGCGGTGATCGTGAGGGGGTCGTAGCGGCGGTGATGCGCTGCAGTGCGTCGCCAGGGCGCTCCAGGGTGACGTCATCGCTGATGAGGTAGCGCAGACCCACGTCGACGAACCAGCGATCGCCCGTATCGTAGCGCACGTCCGCCTGGAGCTGAGCGGCCACGTCGTTGGTCTGAAACGACGTCTCCTGGCCGTCGATGGTGAACTCGATGTCGATCTCCTCGATCAGCACGATGCCGGCGCCGAGGTAGGTGCGGTAGCGATCGCTGCCGAAGAGGTTGAAGTCGACCAGGGCTGAGAGGCCGATGCCGAGGCTGGCGTAGTTGCCGTCGGTGGCGTCGCCCAAGCCCTGGACCGTCACGTCCTGGAGGCCGTTGGTGCGATACATGAGTTCGCCTTCCAGGCGGAAGCGCTCGCCGAAGTAGCGACCCACGCGCCCGCCGGCAGCTAAGGACGGATTGAAGTTCGCGTCGTTCTGCGTTCCTCGCGTGCCGGTTCCGTCTTCGTACGTGAGGGTCTGATCGCTGAGGAGGTTCAGCCCTAAGTCGGCGGTGACGTACCAGTCCTGGGCGCCGGCCGAGGTGGCGAGCGTGGTGGTCAGGGTCAAAGCGGCGATCGTGCGTAGGCGGTAGTTCATGGGAAGCGTCTCTCTCGAGGCAGGGCCAGCCAGGTGTGGCCGGCGACGAGAGCACTTTCGGCGCTGCGTCGCTGGTGCGATGCGCCGGCGCCGAGGGCGATTCACCAACGGTTGCCAGCCTTCACGAACGGTGTGAGGGCCTACCGGTCTGCGATCTGCCGGTCGCCAGTTCGGGCCTGACGCGCCGAGGGGCGGAGCACCGCTCGCCGGGCGGGCCCACGCAACCGCGGCGGCATTTGCGGCATCTAAGTACGCACAACTGGTTCCTTGGCGAGGCTGGGAGAGCGCCTACACTGCGGCCCCACCGGCGTCATGACCGCGCCTGAGTTTGCGTCAACCTCTTTGATTGGCTAGATGTTCGCTTGTGCTCGTCCGCCGCCCTCACCGTGGGGACGGGCGCTTACCGGAGTAGAGACCCTATGCGTCTGATACAAGCTGCTTCCCGCTCCCCGCTTACCGCCGCCCTGGTATTGATGGCGGCCGTGATGGTGGCCCCCGCCCAGGTCGTACAGGCCGCCGACAAGGCGCCGTCTGGCCTGAAACAGGTCGATCGCTTCGACGTCACGGCCGCGTTCGTCCGGCCGGACACGGACTTCAGCGCCTACGACCGGGTGATGTTCATCGAGTGCTCCACCGCTTTCGTGAAGGGCTGGCAGGATCGCGTCAATCGCCGTCGCAAGCCCAATGAGCGGGTGACCGATCAGGACTTGGAGCTGATGAAGGCAGACCTGTCCCAGCGCTTCCAGGAGGTCTTCGTCGAGGAGTTCACCACTCGCGGCGGCTACGAGCTTGCGCAGAAGGAGGCTAAGGGCGTGCTGCTCGTGCGTCCCGCCGTGTTCGACGTGGACCTCGTGGCACCGAGAAACTCCAAGGGACTGTTCCTCGGCACCTCGCAGAGCGAGGGCTCTGGCGCCGCCAGCCTGTTCATCGAACTCTATGACGCGGCCACCGGCACGCTGCTGGCGCGGATGATCGACCGTCGCACGATCCGTGATGCAGGCGTCACCCAGGTGGCGGGCCGCAACACCAACTCCCTCGGCATGCGCAAGCAACTAACCTTCTGGGCACGTAAGGTGCTGGAGGGAGTGGAAGACCTGCAGCAAAACCCGGTCACCTAGGGAAGCTCTGCACAAGTTCGCTCACCGTCCCCGCGCACCAGCAACCCGATCTCGGCGTTGCGCAAAGTTCCCTGTAGCTGCGGCTACAGAGAACTTCGCGCGCCTTGATCTTAAGTCGCTGGACGCACGGGGCCGCCGACCGAACCTATACTGAGCTACCCCAGCCGGGGCACGATCGGAGCGGCCCCTAGGCGATGGCCGCTCCGGTCTGAGAGATCACAGCATCCGGACTGACGTCCGGCCCGCATTCGACGAGCACGAACCCGTACACCTGCAGCGCCGCTAACTAGAGCATGGTCCTCTTCGTCGGCCACTTCGCAGATCCGGCGCGGCATTTCGATTCGCTGCCAGGAATTGGCGAGCTCATAAGCCCTGCCGTGGCCGCACCCTACGCCAGTGCTTCGATAGCGCTGCGCACGAACCTCGCTAAGTGGGTGTATGAATCAGCCTCGACCTCGGCCGATCGAGTGCGCGAGACTGCTGCCAATTCCCGCCACCGGATCCGTGGCCGTCCGACCGAACACCGCCACCAATGCTCCCGCGCGGTGGGGAAAAGCCCCACCAACGCCTCTAACGCGTCGTAGGAGTGGTTCGAGGAGAACTGGCGCTCCACGATGCCCAGGCGGTGCGCGGTTGGGGCGCTGAGAAACGGGCGACGAGTTTCTCGGGCTCGATCGTCTGGGCATCGCAGACCTGATGATGGTTGCCCAACCCTTTGGTGTTCGGTGAAGTCAAGCCGTAGCCTGCAGCATTGCCTGCGGAAATCTGCGCATTGATCGTTGCTCGCGCATGAGGTCAGATAGGAATCGCCGAGGAGGTATGTCTTCCACGCCACCCATGGCTACGACTTACCGGAGGTTTCATGGCCCTGACACGGCGACACGACGCATTGATCTGGCGGGCGAACGCTGCGTTCGTCGGGCCTGTGCAGGTGAGGCGCTCCCTGCCGGCAGCAGATATCCAGTCGATAGGCCCGATCGTGTTCCTCGATCACTTCGGCCCCGTGGATGCGCCTGAAGGAAAGCTACCGGCGCACCCCCATGCGGGCATCGAGGTGATGACCTACCTGCTGCAGGGCGCCAACGAACACACGGACAGCCAGGGGCATGTGGGCCAGATTGCAGACGGCGGCACACAATGGATGCGTGCCGGGGCAGGTATCCTCCACGCGGAGCGCAACCTGATCGACCGCGCCACCACCATGCACGGGCTGCAGATCTGGGCGCGCCTACCGATCGCTGAACAGGACGCTGAGCCCGCTTACCGAGCGTTCCAAGCGAGTGACATGCCCACCTGGCGCCAGGATGGCGCCGACATTCGCCTGTTGTCGGGCGCACTACGCGGCCACGCCGGGCTCATCCCGTTGGCGCTGCCCTCGCTCATGGCACATGTGCGCGTGTCCCACGGTTCATCCGCGACGATCACCCTTCCGCACCCCGATCACGAGTACGGCGTCTACACGGTGTCGGCCACCGACGGTGCGCGCGTCGATCGGCATGTGCTTGACCGACCGGGTCTAGCCGTGCGCCTGGCCGCCGACGCCGGCACCGTCTTGCTGACGGCAGGGGCGGATCAGGCGGCCGACTTCTTCCTGTTCGGTGGCGAACCTGCGCCGCAGCCGCTGGTGTATGGCGGCCCCTTCGTACTCGACAGTGAGGCAGCCATCGCCAAAGCACAGCACCGCTATGAGGCGGGCGAGATGGGTACTTTGGATGGGGTCCCGTTCTAGCCGAGACGCGCGGGTGTCACCAGATCCCTAACTAGAGGTATTGGCCGATCATGAACGTACTCGCCTTCGCTGCAAGCAACAGCCGACACTCGATCAATGGGCAGTTGATTCAGTTCGCCCTGCAGCGTCTGACCACATCCATCATGCCGGGGGCGGCCACGCGTGTTCTAGATCTCAACGACTTTGAAATGCCCATCTACTCCATCGATCGGGAGCAGGCCGATGGCATCCATCCACTGGCGCAAGAGTTCTTTGACGCCATCGGCGAGGCCGATGCCATCGTCGTCTCCTTCGCTGAGCACAACGGTTCGTTCACAGCGGCCTGGAAGAACATCTTCGATTGGATGAGCCGCATTGATAGCAAGGTGTGGCAGGGGAAGCCGATGGTGGCGCTTGCCGCGACGCCGGGCAAACGCGGTGGTGCAGGCGTCCTCGGCACCGTCGAGCGGCTAGCCCCATTCTTCGGCAGTACGCTCGCTGGCAAGTACGGTGTCGCCAACTGGGCCACGGCCTGGGATCCAGCCAGTCAGTCCCTCAAATCGGATGCAGACCTGGCAGGCCTGGATAGCGCGTTGGCCGGCCTCAGGGACCACTAGTCCAGAACGGGGTCGGCGCGAGTGAGCAGCCTTCGCTACGCGTGCGGTTCGCGATGCGCGGCACCTGCGCCCGAAGATCTGCGCTTAGCGCAGGAGGAACCCCTCGCGGAACGGATCCTCCGGGTCGATCACCCACTGCGTCGCGCCGGTGACCCAGGCGCGACCTTCCACCTCCGGGACGATCTGAGATCCCAGTCCGCCGCCGTGATCGTGCTCCTCCACGACGCGACAGTAGAAGCGGCTGCCGAGAATGCTCTCGATGCCGATCGTCTCGGCCACGGCGATCTGCTCCCGCGCTCGCAGCAGCGCGAGGCGCCCGCTGACGCCCGTGCCGGTCGGGCTTCGATCGACTTCGCCGTCGGCGAAGACGCACACGTGGCGCGAGTGGTGCTCAGGATCACTGGCGGGGCCGGTGAAGATCGTGCCGTACAAAAACGATAGGTCTTCATCTACCGGATGCCGCGGCCGGTCCGCGGCCTGCACGGCCTGCTTGATCGCGCGGCCCGCCTCAATGAGGCGTTGGGTCGAGGCCGGCTCGAGGGTCAGGCCGACGGCGTCGGCGTCGAGATAGGCGTAGAAGGCGCCGCCGAACGCCACGTCGTAAGGCACGACTCCCACATCCGGTACGTGAATCTCTCGGTCCAAGCTCACCACCCACGAGGGGACGTTCTGGAAGGACACCGCCTGCACGGCGCCCGTTTCCTGATCGAGCCTGACCGTGGCCCGCACGGGGCCCGCAGGCGTATCCATCACCATGGTGGTGACCGGGCGCACGACGGGCACCAGGCCGAGTTCCACTGCCACCCGCGCCATCGCCAGCACGCCGTGGCCGCACATGGTCGAGTAGCCCTCGTTGTGGGTGAACAGCACGCCGAAGTCCGATCCCTCACGCTCGGCGGGCACGACGATGCAGCCGTACATGTCGGCGTGGCCGCGGGGTTCCCACATGAGGGCCCGGCGCAGGTGATCGAGGCGATCGTGCGCGTCGCGCCGGCGCGCGAGGATCGTGTCTCCGCGCAAGTCTTCGAAGCCTGACAGGATGATGCGAAGGGGTTCGCCCTCCGTGTGGGCCTCCACGCAGTGAAAGGTCTTGGCGCCGGCGGGCGAGGGTGGGATGAGCTCTGGGCGTGGCGCGGCGGGATCCATCGGCGGGCTCTCTCGGGCGGTGGCGACGGTCTAGTACCCTACGTGGCGCGGTGGGCCCGGGAAAGCGTTCGTCTGGTCGCGGGCACGGCTCGACCGGTCGCAAGCCGCACGCACGCGACGGCGATGGTCTGGCCGCACGGTAGGCTGTGACACCCCACTTGGGATGAGCCTCCGTGTTCCCCTAAGGGCGCCCATCGGCACTTCGGGGGGCCAACTCTCGCGGATTGGGTGCCGCCAGGGAGACCTCGGTTTCCCCTGAACCCCATCGATCAAAGGGGCTTCACGCCGTCCCTGAGGCCATCTGCAGCAGATTTCTTAGCTCAGGTGCTATCCCGCCTCGCACGCGTTGTCGACACCGCTAGGGCCTGGCGCCGTGAAGCGTGCCTCGAACAGCGCCAGAGCGTCGCCACCATTGACTATGCCGTTTCCGTCCAGGTCGGCATCAGCGTTGTCCGTGAAGAGCACGTCGCGCATGATGAGCCAGTCTTGTCCTGTCACCAGACAGTCGTTGTTTAGGTCGGCATCGCAGACGTTGCCAAAGCCGTCATCGTTGGTGTCCCGCTGGTCGGCGTTCGCCACATCAATGCAATTGTCCGATGTGTCGACGATGCCATCGCCGTCCACGTCCGAAACCGTGTTCCTGCCGAACACGACGTAGGCCGTCCCTGCAGCGGAGATGTCGTCGGGGCGAGCCTCTGGACAACCAATGATCAAATCGTCAATGCCATCACCATTGACGTCCCCAGCGGAATCCAGCCCGTCTCCGCAGTCACCCCTTTCCTCCGGAGAGAACACGGTGAACCCGTTGCTACCATCAAGCATCGAGATCAACAGCGGACCGGATTCTCCAAAGCCTGGTCCGCCGAAGACGATTCGCGCTGCGCCGCCGGGGTAAGGCTGGCCAGGTGCATCGGTGTCCAGTTGGAAGATCGGCAAATCCGGATAGCCATCCCCGTTGAAGTCGCCCGAGGCGCCCAGCGTCGTTCCAAGCTGACTGGGAGGGTCTGCCTCACCGATAATCGCTGTCCCGACCGCGCTTGGTTCGTACAAGGCACGCGGGTCGATCTCGCCGCTCTCACCGACGTCCGGGCTACCAAACACGATGAAGATAACGCCAGAGCCTTCCCCGTTGTCGCGGTTTCTCCCTTCGGCAATGGCAATATCGTTGAAGCCGTCCGCGTTGAAGTCTCCCAAGCCTGCAAGGGCCTCACCTAGATTCGTGGTTTCCCCCGTGCCGGTGAGCGTGAACCCTCGCCCGATTGGATCAGCGGCGAACTCTTCCAGATCGAGCAGCCCACCTGGCGCGACCGCCGCGCCGCCAAAGATCAGGTACGCCCTTCCAACATTGTTTACCTCACCGACATCATGACCTTGTGCGCCGACCAGCACCTCGTCGAAGCCATCCCCGTTGATATCGGGGACGATCTCGATCTTGTCCAGGCCCTGTCGCTCGGCCTCACCGATGATGGTGAACCCATTTGTCCCGTCGAGCTGGTTAAGATCAAATGTCGCTGACGCACCGAAGTCCCCCCCACCGAAAACCACGTAGACGCGGCCCTGACTCACCAGGCCGTCGGGTTCCGCGCTGGGAGCAACCGCAGCCATGTCCTGGATACCATCCCCATTGATGTCGCCGGTCTTTCGCGAGATCCGCTCGCCGAACAGCTCCCCTGGCTCAATGCCATTCATCCGAAACCCGTTGTTCTCGTCCAAAGTCGAGAGCCGGAAGTTGCCGTTCCCGAAGAGCTCGGGCCCAGAGAATAGGATTGCGACCTCACCGACACCCCCGGCATCAGGAAGATCCACGCCCGAACTGCTAATCGCAAAGTCGTGCAAGCCGTCTGCGTTGACGTCGAACATCGCCGACATCGACACGCCCGAGACATCGAACGACTCGGCGCCCACGACACGGAATCCATTAGCACCGTCCAGCCGCAGGGACAACGCGCCTGATGATCCGATGTCGGGGGCGCCGAAGAAGACGAAGGTCACGCCTGTGTTCGGACGGTCTGCCACGTCGTAGCGAAAGCCCGACACGCCGAAGTCACCGATCCCATCGCCGTTCAAATCACCGAGTCCGCTGACCGTCGCACCCAGGTCGCCGTTCCGTTGGATCCCGGAGATCACAAAGCCGTCCGTCCCGTCGAGCTGCGTCAGATCAATTAGTGCCGGGAATTCAGCCGACCGACCTGATCCACTGATTAGCAACAACGCGACACAGACGGAAGTGCCAACACACTTCATCCTCATGGGTGACCTCCTGGACATCCTGTCTTGGCCCTGAACCTAGCTGCAGGGACCGGTCGTTACATCCGGCGGGCAGAGTTCTGCGCGGCGCAACACTAACCTCGCTCGATTTCCCCAGTCGGGAGTGTAGTCGCAGTTGCCATAGTCAGCGGTAATCGCATCTTCCCGCGGCGAGTAGTAGGTTACGGGCCTGGTGAGGCAGCGAGGGTGTCCTTTACACTCGAAGCAAGTTCCTTGGCTGCGAGTCAACTGACGATGATTTCTCAGCGTATGTACCTAGCGCTCCTGGGCTTATCCACCCTCGCGCTCAGCGCGTGCGGCGGAGGCGACGGCGGCAGTGCCGCACCGGCACCGCCCGAAGTCGCCAGGCCACCGCCAGACTCCGCCCCGCCCACACCCGACGTGTTGTTGAGCGACGCCCAGCTGCAAACCGGGGCAGATGCCAACGCGGCCCGCGTGGACGACGACGCTGCCGCCTGGTTTGCGGCAAACGCGAAGACCGTGCGCTCGCTGACCGTCGACGACGACTTCTCGGACCTTGACTTCCTCGCCGACGTCCTCGAGTCAAAGCGCCTGGTTGCCCTCGGCGAGAGTAGCCACGGGGTCAAGCAGTTCTCCCAAGCGAAGGTGCGCTTGATCAAGTACCTACACGAAGCCCTCGGCTTCAACCTCCTCGCCTTCGAAGGGGGCTTGTTCGATTGCGAATACGCCCAGGGCATTCTCGAACGCGGCCTGGCGCGCGACGCCATGAACAGCTGTCTGTTCAGCGTCTGGCAGACGGCGGAGCTACGCGAACTCTTCGACTACCTGGTGTCCACCCAGTCCACGGCGACGCCCCTGCGTATCACGGGCTTCGACGTTCAGTTCAGCGGGGTGAACAGCGACCAACGGCCTGCCGAACTGGAGCGTATGGTGGCCAAGGTGTCGCCCGCCTACGCCGAGGAAGTGCTCGAGCTGGAACAGCGCTTCTTCGCGGCCATCGGCGCAGCTCAAGCGGCGACCAGCGCCTCCAGCAACGCCATCACGAGCCTGACTGACGCCGTGCCGGGCCTGCAGGTGGACTACACCACGCTCAGCGACTACCTCCTCGCCAACGAGACGATCATCGTCGGCGACGGTGAGTACACTCCATTACAGGTGCGCATCGCGGCCCAGTACACGCGCACGGCCCCGTTCTTCGCAAGCCAGCTTGCGCAACGCTTTACCAATACCTTCGGCGCGAGCGAGCGAGATCGGGGCATGGGCGAGAATCTCATCGCCCTCGCCACCCAAATTTACCCGCAGGAGAAGATCATCGCGTGGGCGCATAACGCGCACCTTAGACACCAAGGCACGGGGTTTCTGCCCGATGCCAATATGGGTGTCTTCGTTCACGACCTCCTCGAGCCGCAGCTCTACACCGTGGGCTTCTACATGTACCGCGGTCAGCACGCTTTCAACGATCGCAGCGTGCAGCAGGTGTTGGCGCCGTTGAATTTCAGCCTCGAGGCGATCTTCCACAGTAGGCGCCTGGCGTACCTGTTCCTCGATATTGAGGGTGCCGACCCAGACGCTGAAGGCGGCGCCTGGCTGCGTACGACCACCCCCACGTGGGAATGGGGCAGCGAGCAGACGCCGCTCACCCTGTCGGAGGAATACGATGGGGTGCTGGTGATCGACACCGTCACCCCACCCGACTACCTCTGACCGGGCCCACGGCGCCGTCCGTTTCGCGGCGGGCTACCCCGCCTGCAACACCTCCGCCGGCCGAGTGCCCGACACACGCACTACCTGGATCGCCGTCAAGCCCCAGGTGATCGCCAGCGCCAACGCGCCCGAGGCCACGAACAGCAGGAGCGACGAGTCGACCCGGTAAGCAAAGCTGTCCAACCAGCGTTGCGACAGCACCCATGCGATCGGCCAGGCGATCAGCGACGCCACCAGCACCGGACGGGAGAACTGCCACAGGAACAGGCGCAGCAGATCGACGACCTCCGCCCCCATCACCTTGCGCAGGGAGATCTCATGGCGTCGCGCCGCGATGGCGTGGGCCAGGAGGCCAACCAGACCGAGCACGGCGATGAAGATGGCGATGGCCGCGAGGGTGGCGAGCACCGTGAACTGGCGTTGCTCGGTCACGTACTGCGCGACCAGCTGTCGATCCAGGAACTCCTGGGAGATGGCCTGCGAGGGCAACACCGCCGTCCACCCTTCCTCGATTGACGCGAGCGCCTGGGCGCGCTGGCGCGGGTCGAAGCGCACCAGCAGGGTGTTGAAGCGCGTCGGGTCCGGGAAGAACACCATCGGATTGATGCGGCTCTTCAACGACTTGAAGTGGAAGTCGGGCACGATGCCGACGACGCGGCCGTTGCGTGTATCCCCCGGTGCGAGGTCCAGGCGCATGGCCACGCCGACCGCCTCGCTCGGGACGCCGTAGCCGAGGGAGCTTGCCGCCGAGACGTTCAGCACGAGCGGCAGCTCTACCTCGCCCCGGCTCTCCAGATCCCATTGGGCGCGGTCGGGGCCGAAGTCTTCGCTGAACACACGCCCGGCGAGGGGCTGCACGCGCAGGACGCTGAAGAAGTCCGTGTCCACGGCAAGGCGGTCGACGGTGACGGCCGTGTCCGCCGGTCGGTCGCTGCGATGTACGCGACCGTCGTCTGTGTAGTCCCACGAGGGCGAGGAATGGGTGCCACTCACGAATTCGATGCCGGGCTGTCCTTCGATCGCCTGGTCGAGCTTGCGGGTGAGCTCGATGGTGCCAGCGGGGCTGCGGCGCACGCCGTTCAGGAGCACGACGCCGCCGCGGTCGAAGCCCAGGTCGGCGGATTCGAGGTAGCGCACCTGCTGCCAGATCGTGCCGGCCATCACCATGAGGGCGATCGAGGTGGCGAACTGGAACACCACGAGCACGGTGCGCAAGCCCTGACCTCGGCTGCCTACGCCGCCCGGGTGGAAGATCTTGGCAGGCTTGTAGTTGGCTAGCACGAACGCTGGGTAGAGGCCGGAGAGCAGCACGACTAGCAGCAGTAGGGCGGCGAAACTCACCAGCGCGGCGGGCTGCAGCAGCACGCTGAGCGAGAGGGCTTGCCCGACGAAGTCGCCAGCGGGGCCCGCGCTGATTTCTGCCAACATGAGCGCCAAAAGCGTGGCTAGCAGGGTGAGCAGGGCCGATTCGCCGAGGAACTGGATCACCAGCTGCTCGCGGGTGGCGCCGACCACCTTGCGCATGGCCACCTCGTGGGCTCGATCGGCGCTGCGGGCGGTGGCGATGTTGACGGTGTTGATGCACGCCACTACCAGCACGAGGAGTGCGATGGTGGTGGCGATGACCAGCGCTGTGGCGTTGCCCGTGCGCGGCTTCGGCACCTGGGCGTAGTCCTTCCCGTTCAGGTGCAAGGCGGTCACGGGTTCGAGGAAGAACGACAGGTAGCGCTCGACGGCGACACCATCGGGGGCTTGCGTGTTGCGACGGGCGATGGCTTGCAGTGCCTCACCGGCAGCCGCAGGGTCGGTGCCCGCCGCGAGCCTGAAGTAGGAGAAGACCGACGGGAGGGTCCAGTCGGCTTTGGGAGTGACGCCGCGGTCCGTCACCAGCTTCGCCTCCAAGGCGGTCAGGATGTGCAGCTCGAGATGACTGGTGGACGGCATGTCCTCGTACACGCCCATCACCTGCAGATCGTTCTGCCCACCGAAGGTGACCGTTTGGCCGAGGTAGGGACCCTCGCCGAAGAGGCGCTGGGCCATCGAACGTGACAGCAAGGTTGCGCTGAGGTCGTCCAAGGCGTCGGCATTGCCCTCGAGTATCTTAAGGCCGAGCATGCGCGGGAAGTTGGCGTCGACGGCACCGAGCTGATGGTTGAACTCCAGCCGATCGTCTATGGAAATTGTGTACCAGCCGATCCAGGCGCGCGTGCTCGCCTCGACACCGGCGACCTCGGAGACCGCTTCATCTGCCAGCGGGCCCTGGGTGGTGAGCACGAGCTGTGAGGCCCGTCCGGGCGCCGCGAGCAAGGTCTCGCCGATGTACAGGCGCTGCGCGTCCGGGATCTGGCGGTCGTAGTGCGTTTCCTGCCAAACGTAGATGAACGCCAGGGTGGAGACGGCGAGGCCGAGGATCAGGCCGGCGAGGGAGATGAGGGTATAGCCGCCCTGGCGCAGGTGGTTGCGCAGGGCCGTCAGGAGGTAGTTACGAAGCATGGCGGATGCCTCCTCAGATCGCTTGGCGGATGTCGTGGGCGATGACCCGTCCATCCAACAGGTTGACGGTTCGCTTAGCCCAATCGGCGTGAGACGGCGAGTGGGTGACCATGACGATGGTCGCCCCCTGCTCGTTGAGGCCCCGGAGCATGCCCATGACTTCCTCGCCGTGGGCGCTATCCAGATTGCCCGTGGGCTCGTCGGCGAGGATCAAGTCCGGTGCCACGATGAGTGCGCGGGCCACGGCGACGCGCTGGCGTTGACCGCCGGAGAGCTGGGCCGGACGGTGATTGGCGCGGTGACCGATACCCACCTGGTCCATCACCTCATCGGCACGGGATTGCCGTTCTCTGGTGCTGACGTTCTGGTAGAGCAGGGCCAGCTCGATGTTCTCGCGTACGCTTAGCTCATCGATTAGGTGAAAGTCCTGGAAGATGATGCCGATATGTCGCTTGCGTAGGCGCGCGAGGCGGGTCTCGTCGTAGGCGCCGACGTGCTCGCCCCGGAACTCGTAGTCGCCGCGGGTGGGCGAGTCGAGCATGCCGAGGATGTTGAGCAGGGTGGATTTGCCGCAGCCGGAAGGGCCCATGATGGCGACGAACTCGCCTGGGTCGATCTCTAGATCGATACCGGCGAGGGCGGCGGTCTCGACCTCGGACGTGCGGTACACGCGGGTCACATCGCGCAGGGCGAGAAGGGGCTTCTGGTTGGTGGGCTGGCTCATCAGGGTGTTCCTTGTCCGGTAAGCGGGGAGCAGCGCTCAGCGATTGGCAGCGAGCACGAGGCGATCCATGGCGAGAAAACCCGTGTAGGGGCTCACGATGACACGCTCGCCGGGCTGTAGGCCGTCGAGCACTTCGATGTGTTGGGCGTTGCGTCGTCCGAGGCGTACGGCGCGGCGCGCAGCGGTGGTACCGTCGGCGGTGATCACGAAGACCCAGTTGCCGCCCGTATCCTGGTAATAGGTGCCGTTGGGGATCAGCAGGGCCTGGCTCGGGTCGCCGAGCTGCAGGCGCGTCTGCAGGGTCTGTCCGCGGCGCACCTGCGGCGGCGTGTCGGCCGTGAGGCTGAGGTCCACCTCGAACTGGCCGTTGGTGACCTGCGGGTAGATCTTGGTGATGCGCAGGTCGATGGGCTTGCCGTCCACCTCCGCGCTCGCCGGCAAGGCGATGTCGACGCGCGGCAGGTAGAACTCATCGATGAGGGCGGAGAGCTTGTAGCGATCGGGGTCGTCGATGTGGCCGATGCGCTCGCCGCGGGCGAGGGACTGCCCCACCTCCACGTCGAAGGCGGTGAGCTGGCCGGCGACGGGGGCGCGAACTTCCAGATTCGCTAGGTTCTCCCGCGCCAAGCGCAGGTTGGCGCGCAGCTGTTCCGCCGCGGCGGTGAGTTGGCGTAGCTGGGCTTCCTGCAGACTCTCATCCGTCGCCTGCGCCTCTAGGGTCACCTCGCGCAGGGCGCGCTGGTAGGCGAGTTCGTCGCGGGAGTCGTCGAACTCGCGCTGGCTGACGTAGCCGTCGCTGATCATGCGTTCACCGTCCTGCGCCAGGCGCGACAGGCGACGGATCTGGTAGTCCACATCGATCAGCGTACGCCGGTGGGCGAGGCGGTTCTGTGCCAGCTGCAAGCGCAGGGTATCGAGGTTGTTCAGTTGCTGGGTGACTTCGGCTTCGCGGGCGATCACATCGAGCTGCAGCTGGGCGTTGCTGAGGCGCACGAGCACCTGGCCGGCCTCGACCGTCGCGCCGTCCTCCACCAGCACGGCCTCGACGCGACCGCCTTCCACGGCGTCGAGGAAGACGGTGCTGCGCGGTACCACCCGGCCGCGCACGGGGATGAAGTCCTCGAACATGCCGCGGGTCACCGTGGCGATGCTCACCTGCTCGTGGCCGACTTGGAGGCTGCGCCCGCCGTCGGCGAGCCAGCCGCGGGCGAGGGTGAGGCCCAAGCCGAGGGTGATCACGGCGGCGGCGCCGATGAACCACCAGCCTCGCCGATCGCGGGTGACGGGGCGGTCCATGGTGGCGCCGCTGCGGGGCGCGAGACGGGTCGGCACAGCATGCAAGTTGGCGTCGTTCATACGATCAGCTAGAGCAAACGCTGTGCCAGATTTGAAAAGCTCATCCGTTCAGGGGCTTACGCTGATGCCCGCTGCGCGCCTGTGCGATACTGGACAGCGTACTGTTCGGATTCGGACACTTTTGCCATGGTCAGTCAGCAGCAACCCCGCGACGACGTCGAGATCATCCTGGTGGACGACGACGAGGATGTGCTCACGGCAGGGCGCCTGCTCCTCGCTCAGGCCTACGGCCACGTGCGGGCGATCAGCCACCCGAAGGCCATCGGTCCGCGTGGCGCCTTGCCCCGCGTGCTCCTGCTCGACATGAACTTCGGTCCCGGGCAGACCACGGGCGAGCAGGGCCTGCATTGGTTGGCCCGCTTGCTGAAGCACGACCCCGATGAGGTGGCGATCATGGTCACCGCCCACGGCGACCTGGGCACGGCGGTGGACGCGATGAAGTGCGGTGCCTGCGACTTTGTCACCAAGCCGTGGCAGAACGCCCAACTGCTCGCCACCGTCGAGGCGGGCGTGACCCTCGCCAGGACCCGCGCCAGGGCCGGCGGTTCGGCTGCCGGGCGCAACGCTCCCGAGTCGCCCGCCGTCGACGCACCTAAGATCATCGGTGACTCGATGGCCATGCGACGCGTGCTGGAGCTGGTGGCGCTCGCCGCGCCGGTGGACGCCAACGTGCTGGTCCTCGGCGAGAACGGCACGGGCAAGGACCTCGTCGCCCGTGCCGTGCACCAGGCCTCGCGACGGGTGGATGGCCCCTTCGTCGCCGTCGACCTCGGCGCGGTCCCGGACACCTTGTTCGAGAGCGAACTCTTCGGTCACAAGCGCGGCGCCTTCACGGATGCCCGGAGCGACCGTACGGGGCGCCTCTTGAGCGCATCCGGCGGCACGCTCTTTCTCGATGAGATTGGCAACGTACCCCTGGCCAGCCAGGCAAAGTTGTTGGGCGCCCTCGAGCAGCGGCGCGTGACCCCGGTCGGGGCGACGGCTAGTGAACCCTTTGACGTACGCCTGATCGCCGCCACCAATCTGCCCCCGGAGCAGCTCGCGGATCCGCAGACGTTTCGCCAAGATCTGTTGTTTCGCCTGAACACGATCGAAATCGTGCTGCCGCCGCTTCGCGAGCGACCGGAGGATGTACCTGCCCTGGTGCGGCACTACCTGCCGTACTACGAGGAGCGCTACGAGAAGCCCTCGCGCGAGGTGGACGAGTCCGTCCTCGATGCCCTGGCGACCCACCCCTGGCCCGGTAACGTGCGCGCCCTGCGCCATGCCGTGGAACGCGCGGTGATCATGGCCGGGGGCGCATCGTACCGCTTGGAGGACTTCGCCCTGCCGGCCACCGCGCGTGCTGTCGCCACCGCCGCCGCGTCCTCGGGAAGCACTCCCCTGGACCAGGAGCTCAATCTCGACGCGTTGGAACGGCGGGCGGTGTCGGCAGCGCTCAACAAGCACGGTTTCAACATCTCCCGCGCCGCCAAGGAGCTGGGGCTAACGCGGGCGGCGCTCTATCGGCGCATGGAAAAGCATAGCCTCTAGCCTAGGCGTCAGGTGATGGCCGGAACAATGAGCCTTCGTCGCCACTTCGCCGTGCAGGCGACCCTGCGCGCCGTGCTGCTGCTGCTGGTCATGCTGGCGCTCTCGTGGGTGGTGTTTCGCACGCCCTTCGTCATCACGCCACTGGTGCTGGGGCTCCTGTGCATCGCCCTGGTCACCGAGTTCGTGGTGTTCGTGCAGCGGACCAACCGTGAGGTCGCGCGGTTCTTCGACAGCATTCGCCACGGCGACTTCAGCCATCGCATCGATCCTTCCCTGCGCGGCGCTCGCTTCGCGGAGTTGGGGCACAGCATGCGTGAGGTGGTCACCGGCTTGCAGCAGTTGCGCCATGCGGGGGAGGAGGACCGGCTGCGCCTGCAGGCCATCGTCGAGCATGTGCCCGTGCCCATGTTCAGCGTCATCGGGGCCCACAAGGTGGTGTTGCACAACCATGCGGCGCGACGCTTGTTCGCCGCCCACTCGGTGACAACGGTGGACGACCTGAACGCGTTCGGTGCCGAGTTGGCCGTTGCCGTTCGAGATCAGCACCCCGGGGAGAGCGGCGTCGTGCGCCTCACGCTGGCCGATGGCGTGACCCAGCGCATGACCCTGTCGCTCACGGAGATCGTGGTCGGGCAGGTGGGTCAGCGCCTTGTCACGCTGCAGAACATCAGCGACGCCTTGGCCGCCAGCGAACTCGAAGCGTGGCAGCAGATGGGGCAGGTGCTCGCCCACGAGATCATGAACTCCCTCACCCCCGTGGCCTCCCTGGCCGGGACCGCCCAAGCGCTGTTGGCCGCGGGCACCGAGGAAGAGGAGGATCTCACTCGGGCACGCGATGCTGTGGATACGGTGGCGCGGCGGGCGGAGTCGTTGATGGGATTCGTGCAGGGTTATCGTCAGTTCACCCGTTTGCCGGCACCGGTCAGGGCAGCGGTGGAGCTGCGAGCAATGTTCGCCGATATCGCGGCGCTCCTCGAGGAGGAGCTTGCCCAGGCCAAGGCGTCGCTCACCTTGAGGGCACCGTCGGCAGGGGTTCGCGTGCAAGCGGACCGGGCTCAGCTCGAGCAGGTGCTGATCAACCTCGTGCGCAACGCGCTGGATGCTCTCGGCGAGACGCCTGAAGCGAAGATACGACTCAGTGCGTCCTTGAGCCGTGAGGGGCGGGTCAACATCGAGGTGGCGGACAACGGCCCTGGTGTGCCTGAGGATTTGCGGGAGCGAGTGTTCGTGCCTTACTACACCACCCGCGCCCAGGGTACGGGTGTGGGTCTCGCGCTCACCCGCCAGGTCATGTTGGCGCACGGCGGCGCCGTGGACATCGGCAAAGCGGCGGACTTCGGCGGTGCCCGGGTGACGTTACGGTTCTAGCGTCTCGCGCCCAAGCGGTCGCTGACGCGTCGGCGCCGCCGCGCCCAGGTTTCGACGTACTCCTGCGGCCGGTGCCTCAGGGCACCGTTCCGCGGATGGTGAACGCCACATCATCCTGGTCCGCGATCTCAAGGCCCAGGCCCGCGCAGTCCACTCGCGACGCTACGTCCTCCAGATCGAGGGTGAAGAACTGTCCCGTCGTGAGGTTCTCACAGCGGAACACCAGATTATCCGCCAAGCCGATGAATTCGGCATTGAAGCTGCTTCCGAAGTTGCGCCCCTTCGCCTGCATCGTCACCGAGTCCCCTGCTGTCGCCGTCAGGCCAAGCGCTATGCAGTCGACGGTTTCCTCGAGGGCAAAATCAGGCAACACGGTGGTGACGGTCTGCGGATCGGTCATGTTCCTGCAAGCGCCTGAGCGCGTATCCACCCCGGACACCGCAAGCGTGAGCACCCGCTCCGGTGGTGCGTCGGGCGCCACCACCCCCTGAATGCGTACGCGCGCCTCCTCCCCAGGATCGAGTTGAAACCCCGCGTTACCGCAATCCCAGGCGTTGGCCAGCACGCGGACCGTTCCCACCTGCCCGGTGGTGAGGTTCGTGCACGTCACCAGCGCTTCAGGCGCCAGATCGGAGGCCTCACCGCTCAGGCCCGGATCCGAGAACTTCACGCCATCCGCCTGGAGGATGAGCTGGTCGCCTTCGCTGAAGGCGAGCCCCAGCTCCAGGCAAGCGAATGACTCATCCAGCGCCACGTCGGGTGATGTCCCGCTGACGGTCTGGCCGGTACTCGTGTTGCGGCATGCAAAGGTGCGCGTGTCGATGCCGACGACGCGGGCCCGCGGATCGAGGCCTGCCTGCCCATACACCACATAGGCTTGCTCGCGGTTGAGGCTGCCCGCCAGGAGGTCGTTGATACCATCACCGTTGAAGTCCGCGAGTGCCGCCAGCGACTGGCCGAAGCGACCACTGGATACGCCGGCCCCGTCGACCACCAGCGCTTGCGTGCCATCTCCGCCCTGGTTCACCCGCAAGGAGAGTAGTTCGAGTTCCGCCGCGAAGGGGGTACCCGGCGGGCGCCCGTAGATGATGAAGGCGAGGCCGCTGGCCGCATCCGCGTCGGGGGCGCCGAGGATCAGATCATCGATCCCATCGCCATTGAGATCACCGAAGGCGAGCACATCGTCCTCCGCGAGCCTGGGGTCGGCGGGAACGCCCAGCAGTACGAAGCCCTCGCTGCCATCACCGCCGTTGGTTACGAGCAGATCGGCAAGGTCGATCTCGGGGGGCAAGCCGCTATCACGACCGAACACGACGGCCACATCACCGGACGTGTCCCCTTCGCCGTCGAAAGCACTCAGAAAGACATCGTCCAAGCCATCCGCGTTGAGGTCGGCGCCTCCCCCCACACTGGTCGCCCAGCGCTCACCCGGGTTCAATCCGTTGATCGCGAATCCGAGGCTGCCATCTGCACCGCTCTCGGTCAGGAGGTCCGCCAGGTGAACCTCCGCTGCCAGGCCGCCGAGACGCCCGTAGACGACGTAGGCCTGCCCAACGCCCTCGAGTTCCTCGTCCCCGTGGCGAGCAGCACCGATGATGATGTCATCGATACCATCACCGTTCACGTCGCCGGCCGCGCCGACGGAGTTTCCCGACTCATCGCCACCGGCCGCCCCGAACAGCACCGTGCCGATGGAGCCGTCCCCGCCGTTCCCGGAGAAGAGACTGCTCAGCGGCACCTCTGCGGGGAAGCCATCAGGGTTGCCGTAGATCAGATAGGTCTCCCCCGCTGCTCGCTCAGTGAAGTCCTCACCGAGATCCGCGAGGATTGCACTGATCAGAAAATCGTTGACCCCGTCACCGTTGATGTCGCCTGCCCCGCGCACGTCGCGGCCGGCCAGGTCCACCGAATCGGCGCCCAGGAACACCGTGCCCCGACTGCCGTCCCCGCCGCCGCTTACGAACAGCTCCGCGGCATCGAAGGTGGGGGCAAAGGGCTCGGTGCTGCCGAGGATCAGGTAGACCTGCCCACCCCGGGTGACGCCGTTCTCCCCGGTCGCCAGGCGAGCACCGATCAGGATGTCATCGAGGCCGTCGCCATTGACATCGCCCACCGCGCTCACCGAGTTCCCGGTCTCCTGGCCGTTCGCGGCGCCGAACACCGTGAATCCCTCGCTCCCGTCCGCGGTGAGCGTCGCCACATCGACCTCGGGGGGAAAGGGCTCCGCCGGGCCGAAGACGATGCTCACGCGCTCTTCGAAGACGTCGGAACGGCCAAGGAGCAGATCCTCGCGACCATCGCCGTTGATATCACCCGCGCAGGACACTGACGATACGCCCTCCAGCCCTTGCAGCACGAAGCCGAGCGACCCGTTGCCGCCTTCGCTTTCGAACAGGTCATCGATGGCCAACTCGGCAGAGAATCCGGTGGCTGCCTGAGCCGATGCGGCGGCGCCGACCGAAGCGATGAGAGCGCAGCGCAAGCCGGGTGTCAGTGCGGGCGCGGGCGAGCAGATTCGGGGAATGAGAATAAGCATCGGTGGCCTCCTGGCGATCGCCGGTCGCGATCCACTGCGTCGGGTCGGGAGCGCTTCGACGCCCCGAGGTCTCAGCCCGCAGTATGCCACATGCAATAGCCATCCCCTTGGCAGTCATGTGCTTCAGCGGACCGAAGTCATTCGCTAGCTGACGATTGCAACGCAGAGCAGATCCACGCGCTCGGTTTCTGCTCTTGGAAGACCGACCCGCTAGGCGAGCTCCACTCGCGCCAGCCCCACTCGATGCCTTTAGCGCCAAGGGCCGATGTTCGTTATTTCGTTCGATGTCCGTACTATTCTGTGGATGTTGGTCATGGAGTTGCAGGATGCACTCGACGTTATGTAGAGGGGATCGGTCCTTCCGGGCACGGATCGCGTTGATAGCGTGTCTAGCTGGCGCTTCCGTCGCGGGGGCCTTCGAAGCGACTTACGATCTCGCTGACCTACTGGAAGAGAACGGTGGCGACGGCAGCGAGGGTACGGTCTTCTCTGGGGAGGCCGTCGCTGACTCCGCGGGCTCCTACGTTCGAGGCCTTGGCGACATCAACGGCGATGATCTCGACGACTTCGCCATCGTAGCGAGCAGCGCTGACCTGGATAATCGCCCGAATGCTGGCCGCGTGTACCTCGTGTACGGCACGCCCAGCGGGTTTCCAGCTGAGCTCACACTCGCCTCTCTGCACGCCGACGCAGGTGGCGACGGGAGCGCGGGCGTCGTCCTCAATGGGCTCGGTGAGAACGTGGGTGTCGGCGACGTCGTCAAGCGCATCGGTGACGTCAATGCTGATGGGTTCGTCGATCTCATCGTGACCTCGCGCGCGGCGCAGCCATTTGGCGCGCGTCAGGCGGGCGAGGCTTATGTCGTCTTCGGTCCCGCACAGAACCTCGGCGTCGAGTTCGAGCTGCGCGACTTGCTTCCTGCGCTCGGCGGCGACGGCAGCCGGGGGTTTGTCCTGAGCAGCTATGAGGACTTTACGGACGTTGGCGTGGATGCGACCGGCGGCGGCGATTTCAACGGTGACGGAATCGACGATGTGGCCGTGTCCGCGGTGGGCGCTACCGTCGACATCCGCTTTGGTGTCGGTCGGATCTTCGTGTTCTTCGGTCGTGACGACGGTGCTTTTTCGCCGCGCCTCGATCTCAACACCCTGCTTGTCGCCGAGGGCGGTGACGGTAGTGTGGGCGTTGTGCTCAATGGCAACAGTGTCAACGGGGGCGGCGCGGGCCGTGGCCTCGAGCAGACGGACTGGAATGGCGACGGCCTGATGGACCTGCTCATTGGCTCGCCTAACACCGATGTGGATGATGCTGAGGGCGCCGGCCAGAGCTATTTGTTGTTCGGATCCAGTGATCCACTCCCGCCTGAGTTAGCGCTGACGGATCTTGATCCGGCCAACGGTGGTGACGGCTCCCGCGGCATCGTGTTCAACGGCAGCGTCGCCGGCGCAAGCAGTGGTCAGTCTGTGGGCTTTGCAGACTTCGATGGTGACGGCGTGACCGACGTGCTCATCGGCGAGGATGAGGCGGGCGCCGGTGGGCAGCTCATCGTGGCCTATGGGGCCTCCCTGGCCGGCGTAGCAAGAAAGGAGCTGGCGGACATCGTCAGCGGTGATGGAGCGGATGGTGTCGCGTTGGTAGGGCTTCCCGGTGAACGGGTCGGATTTCCCCCTGCCAGCGTCGATATCAATGGCGACGGCCACCAGGACGTCGTGATCGGCACAGCCGAAGGGCTGAATACCGAGGGCGAGCAGACGGGACTGGCCTACGTGGTCTATGGAGGCAGACCCTTGGGTAGGCCAACGCTTGCGCTAGGGGCCCTTCGCCCGGCATTCGGTGGCGATGGCTCCCTGGGCCTGGTCGTCGATGGCATCGACGCTGGGGACTTCGCCGCTCGACGTATCGCCGCCGCGGGCGACGCCAATGGCGACGGCGTGGGGGACCTGCTCATCGGCGCAAGTGGTGCCCAGCGCGACGGTGATCGCGATGTGGGCGAGGCCTACCTCCTGTACGGGCAACCCTCCCTGAGCGCTGGCACATCGGTGAGCGGTATCGATCTGCGCCTGGCCGTGTGTCTCAACCTGACTGCGCCGGGTGAGCCTATTCGTGTTCTCTTCCCGGGCAGCGATTTCGAGTCCGAGGTGGATTGCCTGAGGAGCGGCCTGCTCGCATCGTCTGACGATCAGGTGTTGCTGGTGCTTTTGGGGCAAGCGGGCGACACGGGGATCGCAGGGGGTCTTACCCAGGGCTATGCCGGGGCCAACGTCGACTGTCGGAATCGTTCCACGGGTGCTCGGATCAGCGCCCCCCTGGGGCCGACTGGGGCGTGGGACTGCATTGATGCGGGCTTGCCCGTGGCGCCTGGCGACGAGCTCCTGATTCAACTGCGCGGGCCCCTCGAGTGATCGAGGTCTCGCCCTGACCTTACTAACGAGCAAAAGCCCTGGAGACGCCTCACCCTACCGTCCCATGGGAGACCTCAGGGCACGGGCGTGGACCTCGCGCTCACCCGCCAGGTAATGTTGGCGCACGGCGGCGCCGTGGACATCGGCCAAGCGGCGGACCTCGGCGGCGCCCGGGTGACGCTACGGTTCTTCCGCCTCGCGCTCAGGCGGCGCTCTGTTCGGGCGTCGCGGCGCGGTATTCCTCCGCCAGGCGCGTCGCGATCGGGTTGTGGCGCAACCTCGCCTCGATCGCTGCCCACAGGGAGGAGGCGGCGTCTAGCTTGCCCGCGCGCTTCCACGTCAGCGCCAGGAACGCGCGCACCTCCGTGCCCCAGGGCGCGACCGCAGGCCCGGCCTCGTACTGCTTCACCTGTTCGATGGTCTGCGCCAGCTGACGTTCGGCGATCTGAAGCTGACCGCGCTTGAGGGCGATCAAGCCACGGGCGTACATGAAACCACCGAGCACTAACTCGCTGAGCCCGTCGGGATGCAGGCCGCTCAGCAACGTCTCCGCCTCATCCACCTCGTCGGTGTAGCGGGCGAGGGACATCGCCAGGTCGACGCGCATCGGGGCTGGGTCCGGGGCCAGGTCGATCGCGCGGCGCTGAGCTGCGATCACCCTCGGCCAGTCCCCCGCAGCGCTGTACAGCGCCGCCAGGCCGTTGACGTAGTCGGGCGCTGAGATGTGGTCTTCGAAGGTTTTCCAGTGCGCTAGGGCAGCGTCTACGTCGCCCTGGCCGGCGAGGAGCTTGCTGTGTTCGAGCTCCAGCTGATGGCGGTAGTAGGCATCGCGCGCGTCGGCGCGAGATTGGCAGATGCGCAGCAGCGCCGATGCCGTCCGCCAGCGTTCGCCGTTGCGGGCGCGAATCAACCCATCGTAGGCGAGCGCCGGCAACAGGTGGTACGCCACGCCGAGTACGGCGAGGCTCAGGTAGGTGAAGGCCGCGTAGTCTCCCCAGCCGTACGGCGGCCCATCGCTCAGCACCCAGGCCACGAGGAGCAGCGGCGGCAGCCAGAGCAGCCAATTGCCCCTGATCATCAGAACCAAGTTCTGCCACCAGCCGCCGGTCATGCTTCGTAGGTAAACGTCGAGGCCCGCGTCATCGACCTGTAGTTGGCCGCCATCGATGGTCGGGTCGACGACGATCTTCGAGTCCATGAGGCCCATCTGCTGCAGCTGACGCTTGGCATCGACGGTACTGGTGGCCATGAGCTTGCCGCGCACATCGCCGCGCTTGGGATCGACCGCCTGATAAACGTATTCGTAACCTTGCGCGGACGACTCCGCGTCGGCGAGCTCCGGGTCGATCCCGTAGATCACCGCCGGCAAGGGATAGCGGACCTCGCCGAGGCGCTGGCGCCGACGGCTGGTGCCGGGCAGGCGCCCCAACACCTCCTGGTAGAGCCGTTTGCCGCGCAGCTCCTGGGCCAGGCATTGGGAGAACACCAGTTCGCTCGCATCGTCCATGACCAGCATGTCGTGCAGGCGATCTTCCGGCAGTCGATCGTGGACCACGTGGAGGTCATCGCCGATGCGGTCCCAGGTGACCGCGTCGAGTCGGCTGGCGCGACGGAAGCGATCGAGAGCGGCTTCCTCCACCTGGTCGAGCCACGCCGAGTGTTCACTGCTAGCAGCCAGTTCGATTTGCGCCGGAGTCGCGGGCGGGCGGCGCTCTCGGCCCCGCTTCTCGAGCGCTTTGCGCGACGGGGCGCGCGCGAGCAGGCCGTCCATCCGGGCGGCGTAGGCTTGCTCGTAGGCCGCGCGAAAGAGCCAGCCATCCATCGCTCGTGGCGAGGTGTCTGCAAGGGCATCTTCCAGATGCGCTAACGCTTGTTCTGGTGTGAGCGATGGGAGTACAGTCCAGCGCAGGCGTTCGGTTTGCGCCGCAGGCGTGGGGCCGGTGCCTATCGCCAGCACTCGGTCATCGGTGGTCACCGCAAAGCACTCCAGATGGCAACCGCCCTCGTGGAGGATCAGGGCGGCGCCGATACGCTTTTCCGGGTGGTGCATGGCGCGCAGGATCGGCAGCTCGTAGGACTCGCTCTCGTAGTCGCCGAGCGTGAAGAAGCCGAGGGTTCGCAACGTGCGCTCGCGTGCTTCGAAGGCTGGATTCGCGGTGGGGCCGCTACCGACGTAAGGTTGCAGCTTCAGGCGGGCGGGGCGATTGACCGTCACATCGACCAGTTCACAGGCCACGCTCCAGTCCCCCACCTTGCGTGCCAGCCAACGCCGTGCGAACCACAGCGCAGTGCCGCCGCCGACAGCGAGAACCAGTACCACCGCGGCGACGATCATCAGAAACGTGCCCATCCCAAGACCTCCTCCGGGCGAGGCTCCGGACCTTGCCTGAGGTGGTGCGCTGATAGAAGCTGCTCGGGTCTCGAAAAAATCCCGAGGAACGGGGATTCGAGCGCTGGTGCTCAGAATACGGCGGAGCGGCGTCGAATCGTGCCGGCCTTGGGGATGAGCGCCGCAGCGCTCAGGTGCGTGAGGCGGTCACATCCACGTGTAGCACCAAGGCCTGGCCCGGGTGAATCAGGGCATCTCGCGCGATACCGTTCCACCCGGCGATCTTGTTCACCGACACGTTGAACTTCGCCGCGATCGCCCCTAGCGAGTCTCCCGAACGGACCCGATAGGTCACGGTGCGCACGGTAGCGCTTCGGCTGCGCGCGCCTGAGGCATCGGTGTCGCCTTGGGGCACGATAATCTTCTGGCCGATCTGCAGGTAGTCCTTCGGCCCCACGTGGTTCAGCCGCATGAGCGTGCGGGTGGAGACGTCGTAGTCACGGGCGATGGTCCAGAGGGACTCACCGGCTTGCACCACGTGCACGGCGCCGCCGCTCGCCGCCCGCGTGCGCGCGGGGGTCGGGTAGTCCTCAGCGGCCAAGCTTGAGGTCGGGATCAGCAGGTGATCCCCCGCGCGAATGCGTGAGCTGGAGAGTTGGTTGATGCGCTTGAGCGTGGCGACGTCCGTGTCGTACGCCAGGGCGATACCACCTAAGGTTTGGTTTGGGCGGATCCGATGGCGGCTCCAGGCGACGCGCTGATCCTCCGGGATCGCGGTGAGTGCCGCCTGGGCCGCGTCGGCGCGATCGGCGGGGACGATCAGCCGGTGCGGGCCGTCCGGGTGGGTCGCCCACTGATTGAGAGCCGGGTTCAGGGCGTAGAGCTCATCCACCGTGAGGCCTACCGCGTCCGCGGCGCGGGCCACGTCGATCTGCCCCCCGGTCTCAACGCTCGCCGTCGCAACGGCGTCGGCCGGGATGCCTTCGAAGGGTAAGGCCACCTCGTAGCCGTTCGGATCGGCGGCGATGGCGGCGAAGGCCAGCAGGCGCGGCACGTACGCGGCGGTCTCGCGGGGCAGCTTGAGATCGAAGAAGTCGGCGTCCGGGCCGGGGCGCCGGACGGCGCGCGCCCCGCGACCATCACCCCCGGTGTTATCCGCCCCCCCCCAGGTCCAAAAGCCCCAGCGCGCATGCAGCGCAGGG
>JBCCWS010000026.1 GCA_039193195.1 Pseudomonadota bacterium | reverse complement strand
GCATGAGCGACCCCAACACTCGGAAAACGCCGGCCTCAACCCTGAGAACGCCTCACAGGCACTCGCTCAGCTGCGGTCAACGCCCTACGATCTCATCTCAGGGGCTCAACGCCACACCTCATGAATAAAGCAGGCTAGTAGTGGGCCGCTTCGTAAATATGGTAACGCTCAGTCTGCGTAGGGACAGCGTCAGCAAGGCGCGTCGCGCAGCCAATGGCATCGTCCTTGGCAAGCGATGCAACGCCGCGATGGCGCCCGTGCTACTCGCTGAGCGTCACCTTATCTACCAAGCGGCCCACTAGGGTGGGTCTGCGCGCGAGTTTCAGCGCCGATGATGTGGCTGTGCCTGCGTCCAACCATAACTTATCTACCAAGATAGGCTGATGGCGGTGTCCATCGGTACCGGCTTGCTGGCGAACTCGTCGTACCAGGGCAGGGACTGGCTCCAGGTGTAGCCTATGCTCCAGGTGTAGCCCCGGCTCCAGGTGTACCCTTGGCTCCAGGTGTAGCCCTGGCTCCAGCTGAAGCCGTCGTTCCAGGCATGGCCCATGCTCCAGGTGTAGCCCACGGGGCTTGGCTGCTCTTGAACCCAGCCATAGCCGGCCGTTGTGAGCTCACTGCCGTCCTCGGGAGCGACAACGAAGAAGTGACCGTCCTCATGCTGGTTGGCGGGACCGCCAAAGTGGCGGATGCCGGCGAGGTCGGCACGCACATCGAGGCGGCGGTTGGCGCATCCGCTGCGACGCGACCGGACCGCAGCGAAGGCATCGACTCGGCCCACGCCCTGCTGGAACACGCTGACGGCCGGTTGGCCGTCTTGCGTGATAGCCGTGCGAGCGGAGCTCATCAGTCGACATTTCACGTCGTCTGGGGTCAGTTCCGGGCGCGCGTCCAGCATGAGCGCGACCACACCACTCACCACCGCTGCTGCTTGGGATGTGCCTGTCACCCCCGGGGCGCCCTCGCGCTCGATGCCCGCCCCCGCCCCCTCATCCACAATCCACGCCCCTCGGTGGCCCGCGGGCGCGAGAATCTCCGGTTTCACGAAGCCCTCGTAGGTGGGTCCAGCGGAAGAGAAGGATGCGAGCCGAACATGACCCGAGTGGTCGCGCGTTTGGCTGACGGTGGTCGCCCCCACGGTGATCACGTAGGGAACGTTGGCCGGGACGCCGATGGTCATGGCATCTGGTCCTAGGTTCCCTGCCGCAGCCACCACCACGATACCCTCACCCCAGGCACGCATGACCGCGCGGTTGATCGGGTCATTCCAGTACCAGGATAAGGGGGGCGCTGCGAAGGAGAGGTTGAGCACTCGGATGTCGTACTGTTCGCGATGGGCGATTACCCAGTCGAGGGCGCGCACGACGTCTAGGTAAGTGGCGCTGCCGTACTCGTCGAAGGCGCGCAGGGAGACCAGCCTGGCGCGCGGGGCAATGCCCAGCAGACGCGGGTTGTCTTGCTGAGCGCTCGCCATCGCGATCCTAACCAAGTGCGTGCCGTGTCCGTTCGGGTCTCCGTCAACGCCATCGTTGACGAAATCAACTTCGGCGAGGACTCGGTCGGGCATGCGGTGGGACTGTCCGCGTCCGATGCCCGTATCGACAAACGCTATCGTGACATCGCCCTTGACACCTGCCTGATGGACGGCTAGAGCGCCTGACGCAGCGGTGTGCGTGGCCGCGGCAAGTTCGTCATCGGCGCGTCCGTGAAAGGTCGAAGTCGACAGCCGACCGTAAGCTGCATAGAGCGTGAATCCGCTTGCGCGCAGGGTCGCGCGCTGTCGATGTGTCAACTTTGCGGCCACCGTGTCCAAGGTTGCCGGCGTGAAGACCCGCTCGCCGCCGCAGGCGTCGATAGCGGCGCCGATCGCGTCGGTCGAATGGGCGTTAGGCGAGCTGACGAACCAAAGCGCGTCGTCCTTGTTTGCCCCCATGGTGACCATTGAGAGCCCGAGCCCTAGACAGGTGAGGGAAGTCAGCACCAAGCGCCATCTACGTCTAGCCATCCGTCGCCCCGGTCGGGTGATGTAACAGGCATCGAGTGTAGGAACGCGGTGCATCGGCGGCCGTTACTCGGGCCACTACGTGACGTTCCAGTCATGTGATCGGCCCCGCAATAACCGGCGGTCAACTCCTTGGTCGCCGCAGTATGACCGCCCCCGGCAGCAGCGCGCACGAGATCCGAATCCAGGCGGCGGGCAGGGGCGAAGCGCTAGCCATGCAGGATGACTCAACTCCCCAGGTGGTCTGGTTCAAGCGCGATCTGAGAATCCACGATCACCGCCCTCTCACCGAGGCAACGCGGTCGGGCGGGCCTGTACTCCCGCTCTATGTCTGCGAGCCCGAGCAATGGCTTCAAGCCGATCGCTCTGCACGGCACGTGGCGGTGACTTCGCAGGCCCTAAGTGACCTCGACGCGCAGCTGCGCCGGCTTGGATCACGTCTGATTGTCTATCCTGGCGAAACCTTGCCCGCGTTGCAGCGGCTTCGCGAGCATCTCGGCACCTTCGTCCTGTGGGCTCACGAGGAGACTGGGAACGGATGGACCTACCAGCGCGATCTGTCGGTCATCGAATGGTGTCGTGAGCACCATATCCCTTTCTGCGAGCATCCACAGTTCGGAGTGACGCGGGTGCTAGGCCAGCGTGACGGTTGGGCGGGGCGCTGGAATCGTCAGATGGCCGAGTCCCTCACGGCGCCGCCGCGGCGCTTGCCTGCGCTGTCCATACCGTCTGGTTTTCGCGGCATCGAGGCCTTTACGGAACGCGCCGAGGTGCTGCCTGAGGCTATGCAGCGGGTGGGCAGGCGGGTGGCGGTAGGAGACCTCGAGTCCTTCCTGCGCGGTCGGGCTGAGGGCTATCGCAAGCACATGTCGAGCCCGCGCACCGCCGAACGTGGCGGATCGCGCCTGAGCGTGCACCTGAGCCTCGGTACGCTCGCGATGCGCGAGGTCTGGCAGGCCACGACTCATCGGCGCCGCCAGCTGCTGGCAAAACCCCCCGAGCGTCGCGGCACCCTGGATGAGGATCTAAAGGCCTTCGAGGGTCGCCTCCACTGGCATTGCCACTTCATTCAAAAGCTCGAATCCTCACCGGCGATTGAATTTCATAACATGTCCGCGAGCGTCGATGGGCTTCGCGAGGAGGCCGAGCCCGACGAAGCTCGCTTGCGAGCCTGGCGCGAGGGTCTGACGGGCTATCCCTACCTCGACGCCTGCATGCGGTATCTGAACTGCACCGGCTGGCTCAACTTTCGTGCTCGCGCGATGCTCATGTCTTTTGCCGCGTACGATCTTTGGCTGCACTGGCGTGAACCCGCCCTGCACCTCGCTAGGCTGTTCCTCGACTACGAGCCCGGCATCCACTACTCACAGGTGCAGATGCAGTCTGGAACCACCGGCATCAATACCCTTCGCATCTCCAACCCGGTGAAGCAGGGCCAGGACCACGATCCTGAGGGCGAGTTCATCGGTCGCTGGGTACCCGAGCTGGCAGGCCTTCCCGGCCCGGCCCGCCACACCCCCTGGACTGCCTCGCCGATCGAGCAGGCGTCGGCAGGTGTCGTGTTGGGCAGAGACTATCCCCACCGGGTGGTGGATCACGTGGAGGCTGCGCGGGCTGCGCAGGTGGCGATCCGTGCGCGTCGCCGCGAGCCCCAGGCGCGGGCCGAGGCGGCCACCATCCACCAGCGCCATGGCAGCCGTAGGCGGCGAAACTAGGGGGAATAGGGAATGCGCCAATGGGGATTTGCGATCCATGTGCTAGCATTTCCCTACTGCCCCGAATGTATTCGGATTTTTGCCTTGCCCCAACTCCACTTCTACGTGCCGGAAGACATCGCCGATGCCGTTCGACGGCGTGCCCAGGCGCGAAACATGCCCCTGTCCCGGTACCTGGCCGAGATCGTGCGCCGCGAGGTGGCTGGCTGGCCGGAGGAATTTGCGGGCACGCTTGGGGCCTGGCAGGGGGATGAGCCGCCACTTCCAGGGGGTGGGAGTTCCAAGCGGGATCGAAAGTGACGCGAGCGACCCGCGTCCCGCGGCGGCACTCCTAAAGGGCCCATGTATCTCCTCGACCTGCGGATCTGTACCCAGCTGCTGAAGCACCCGACGGGCGCGGCGCGTCGACGCCTACTCTCTTGCAAGCCAGAGGACGTCCGCCTTTGCAGCGTCGTTCAGGGCGAGCTGCTCTATGCGGCCCGTCGGGCTCGCAACAGCTCTCTGGCCGAGGATAATCTGCAGCTACTCGCCACGTTCTTCGCGCCGATCGAGTCGCTCGAGTACTGTGAGGCGGCGGCGGCGGAGTATGGCCTGATGCGAGCCGAGGTGGAGCGCCGAGGGCTGACGCTGAATGCCGTTGAGGTCATGACCTGCGCGATCGCCCGGGTCAACGACGCGGCCCTAGTCACCTTCGATGCGACTCAGACGTTCCAGCGTGTCCCCGGCGTTCGGTTTGAGGATTGGCGCCAATACGAGGAGAACTAGGCCGGCCTCGGCGTCGGCCTAGGCTGAACGCCGGGTCAGTGCAAATCGACCGGGCACTCGAAGTCGGCAGGTTTGACCACCAACAGATCTGCGCTCAATTCGCCGAACACCCGCTCGGCCGTGCTGCCGAGAAAGAGGCGCTTCAAGGCCCCCCGAGCGATCGCGCCCATCACCACCAGATCGATCGAATGGTCTTCGATGCGGGCGATCAGGGTGTCAGCCGGCGAGCCGGTTTCCAAGATAACCTCTTCCGCTTCGCACTCGCGGTTTGCTAGCAGCGCGTCCAGCGCTTCGCGGTGAGCGCTTTCGATAGCTTTGGCATCTTGCTCGATCGGCAGATCGAGAGGTATGCCGCCGGCCTCGACGGGGATGCGATTGAGTACCGGTTGGAAGGCATGGAAGACGCTGAGCTCACCCGCGATAGCATCACGCAGTAGCTTCGCATGATCGACGATGCGGTGATCGAGGGCGGCAGGCTTGTCCCGCTCGTGCATCGGGTCCACAGCCGCGAGGATTCTGGGCGGTTTGTGCCAGTGCCCGCTCTTCAGCATGAGTAATGCCGTCGGGCATTCGCGCACGAGGTGCCAGTCGGTGTTGGTAAACATCGACTTACCCCAGCGAGGGTGGTGGTGAATGTCCTTGATCACCAGGTCTGCCTCGAGCTTCATCGCCTGGCGCAAAATGCCGTCGTGCCAGGGATGGTCCCATTCTAGATGCGCCTGTACCTGCGCAACGCCATCGGTGTCGAGCTTGCTTATGCAATCTGCAAGCCACTCCCGCCAGGTTTGCATGAATGTCTCACGAGCCTGCGCCATGGCTGAGGACTTACCAGTGAGCTGGTTGTTGTACTGCACGAGGCCGAAGTGCAGTTCCGCCCCAATCTCCCGCGCCAGGGTGATTCCCGTATCCATAGCCGGTTGCGCTTTGCTTGTCGGCGCTGTGTACGGGTCGAGTACCACAAGTATGCGATTAATCGCTTCCATTGGCGGTTCCTCCTGCTGCTATGGCCCAAGTATGATCAGGTCAAGGGACCTCAGCAATCGTGGAATGCCGTAGTGAACTCGCCCCTAGCTCGCCTGTACCCGGGTTTGGTCTGCGAGCAGGTTTGCGATTTCTGCGCCGCTGACAGGGCGGGAGATGAGGAAGCCTTGGATCGTGTCGCAACCGTGGGCGGTCAGCCACTCGCGCTGGGCCTCACTCTCCACGCCCTCGCCCACCACCTCGAGCCCCAACTGCTGGCCGAGGGAGATGATGGCGCTCACGATGGCCTGGTCACCCGCGTCCGCAGGCAGTCCGTCGATGAACGAACGATCCACCTTGAGGGCGTCTAGGGGAAGGCGCCGCAGGTTCTGGAGGCTCGAGTAGCCTGTGCCGAAATCGTCCACGGCAACGCGAAGGCCACGATCGCGCAGGGCCGCGAGTTCGGAGATGGCGCTATCGCTGATGCTCATCAGCGCATGCTCGGTCAGATCTAGCTCTAGGCGTTCAAGCAGTCGCTTTGGTTCGCTCACGTACGAAAGCACGTCGCAGAACTTGCCGCGGTTGAACTGAATGACGCTGGTGTTCATACATACGCGCGGCACGAGCACCCCGCGCGCTGCCCATTCATCTAGCTGACGCAGTACCTCGGCTAGTACCCACTCTCCTATCTCTATAATGAGGCCCGAGCTCTCCGCGACGGGCAGGAAGTCGAGCGGCTCCATTTGGGCCTTGCCGTCGCGTTCCCAGCGGATGAGTGCCTCAACGCCGACGCAGCGGCCGCTCGACAATGCGATCTTGGGCTGATAGGCGAGGGTGAACTCATTGGCGCGCAGCGCGACGCGCAGCCGGCCTTCGAGCGTCAGGCGGCGCAGGGCGCGTTCGCCGAGCTCCTCGGAGAAGTACTCGAAGCGATTCCTGCCTAGCGACTTCGCATGGTACATCGCCGTGTCGGCACAGCGCAGGAGTGTCTCCACGTCCTGTCCATCGCGCGGGTAAAGGGCGATTCCGATGCTCGGTGTGACCCGCATGTCATGGCCGTCCACGACGATCGGCCGGTTTAGGACATTGACGATGCGCGCAGCAACCCCAGCTGCGTCCTGACCCTCGGGCAGCTGTGTAAGCAGCACGACGAATTCATCGCCACCCATGCGCGCGACCTCGTCGAGTCGGTCCGCGTCATCGACGACTTCCTGCGTATCTCCGGGGCCACGACCGATCGCGTCGCTCTCGCGGACCACCGCGGCCAGTCGATCTGCCACCTGGCGTAAGAGTAGATCGCCGAAGGTATGACCCAAGGTGTCGTTGATTCGCTTGAATTCATCAAGGTCGATGAACAGAACTGCGAGGCTTCTCTCATTGACCGTGGCTCGGTCCAGGGCGCGCCCTAGCCGTTCGCGGAAGTGGCGGCGGTTGGGCAAGCCAGTCACGTCGTCGAAATAGGCCAGCCGTCGTATTTCCTGCTCTTGCGCGCGGCGCGCGCTGACGTCTTGCAAGGTGCCGCGCAGACGTACGTTGGCGCCGCCCGAGCGCACGGGCACGATGTGCTGCGCCAGCCAAACATCGCCTATCGCCAGTTGGAATTCGCACTCCATAGCGGTGCCACGTTCGGCGACGGCGCGCAGGGTGCGGGAGCAGCGCTCACGATCGCGCGGATGCACCCTGCGCAGCAGATCTTGCTGCTTGAACTGCTCATCATGTCGTTGACCAAGGCGCAGGAGTTGGCGTGCTTGGCTGGATAGGCGCAGTTCACCGCTGCTCGGGTCGAGCGCCCATTCGCCGACGCGGGCAACCCGTTGCATCATCAATAGTCGGTCGCGGTACTGGTGAAGCTCACGCAGTTGCGTCTGGGCCAGTTGCAGGCGCTGCAGGCGCCGGGCCAGGGCGGCCCAATCGTAGGGTGCGGTTGCGAAGTCACTGGCGCCCCCTTCCAGCGCCGCGTCGGCGTCCGCAAGGTTGCTAACGAGCGCGATCCAGGGAACGTCGGCACTGAGCGCGGTGTCGTCGCGTATGAGCGCCTGGATGAGGGGGTAGTCCGCCACCAGCAGATCTACCGAGTCATCGGTGAGGCGCTGCGAGAGTTCTTCGCGGGCCATCACGCACTGCACCTCCAGAGCGTGATCGCCGAGGTGCACGGACAGGGCAACGGACGCGTTATGCCACGCTGAGGCGTCGACGTGCGCGAGGACCACGCGCAGGGGGCGAGCACCGTCATGGCCTGTAGGTAGGGGTGCGTTTGCATCCGGCGCATCGGCAGTGGTCTGGGCAGCTGCCTCAATGGGTGCGGTTGCCTCCACGGCGGCGGCGCCGAGCGTAAGGGGCTGTAGACACCGATACAGGGTCTCGGCTCGAAGGGGCTTGCGCAATGTTGCGTCGGCCGCTTGCTTGAGCTGCGCAGCCTGCGGGTGGCAGTGGGCGGTTCCGCATATGGCGACCACGTGGATTTCGCGGCCGAGGGCATCGCTCACCCCGCGGATCGCCTCCACGCTGCTTTCACCCGCGACGTCGCCGACCAGGCTGTCGATGAGAATGGCGTGGAATTGACGGTAGCGCGCGTACTCGAGTGCTAGGCGCATATCCCCGGCCACGGTCGTCACGCAACCCATGTTTTGCAGCAGGCGTTCGATGACCTGTTGCTGGGGACGCAAGTCCTCCACCACCAGGATCTTCAGGGAGTCCAGGCGTAGAGGGTGTTGGGATGGGCCCTCTCGCTTTATGGGCGGCGACAGCTTCACGAAATCCTCATTGCGACGGCGCCGCGCCGTGCGGCGCTGGTGCATCGAGAACCGGGCGGCGGGCTGCGAATCTACAAAATGGTGTCGGCAATTCTCCTGTCGGCTTTAGCGTGAGTCCGCATAAGACTGGTGCCGTCAGGGAGCCGCGAGGCGGATCCCCGCTTGAGTAAGCACGAACAGGCCTACGAGCAGCAAAGCAATGGAGAACAGCTTGTCAAAGCGACGCATTGGGGGTTTGGTCATCATCAGCGGGTGTCTGTGCGTACCGACGGGTCGGTTTGTTGGGGAGCAAGGCTTCTCAAGGGCGTATTTAGAAGCGCTTACGTTGGGAAGATCAGCGTTGGATGCGCTGGGCCCGTAGGTGCACCAGCAGAGCCGTGATGGCTTGGCGGAACAGCGATTCGTCCATCGAGTTCTTCATCAGCCCAACTGCCCCCTGAGTGGTGGCCACGATCAGCGTCGCTAAGCCTCGGGCGTCCGTGGTGGGCGCCATCGTGCCGAGCGCTTGGGCCCGCTCGAAGGCTCGCTCGAGGGACTGCTGCCAACACGCGTAGATGGCGCTAACGCGCTCTCGGAAGCCTTCATCCAGAGGAGACATTTCCTGGGCCAAATTGTTGATTGGACAGCCATGACGCATCTGCTCGGCCCGCATCGACTGGCACTGGGTGGCGAGCTGGTCGATGACGGCGCCTAGGGGATCGCCCGTTTGGCTCACGTGGTCCCAGTGGCGTGCGTGGCGCGCGGCCAAGTACTCGTCGAGGACTGCGTAGCCAAGCGCCTGCTTGCTCGGGAAGTGGTGATAGAGGGCGCCCTTGGAAATCCCGAGGCGCTTGAGGATATTGCCCGTGGAAGCAGCTTGGTAGCCGACGCGGTACATCTCCTGGGCCGCGCCCTCGAGAATGCGCTCGCGCGTGTGCTCAGCCTGCTGCAGCCGGTCGGTCATGAGGATGACTCTGCTAGTAACGCACTCACTATACAAACCGACCGGTCGGTTGGCAACGGGTGACGAACTCAGGCGGTCAGGTGCGCCGGCGGGTCGAGCTCGTTCGCCAGGCAGGTGGCCGTTACCGTGTTGGCGAGCAGACAGGCGATTGTCATCGGACCCACGCCGCCGGGCACCGGCGTGATCGCGCCGGCCACCTGCACCGCCGCGGGGTAGTCCACGTCGCCAACCAGCCTCGTCTTACCTTCGCCGCGCTCCGGCGCAGGCACGCGGTTGATGCCAACATCTATCACGGTGGCACCGGGCTTTACCCACTCGCCCTGAACCATCTCGGGGCGGCCGACCGCGGCCACTAAGATGTCCGCGGCTCGGCACACGTCCGCCAGGTCGCGCGTGCGTGAGTGGGCAACGGTGACCGTGGCATTGGCACTGAGCAGCAACTGCGCCATCGGCTTGCCCACGATGTTTGAGCGACCGACGATTACCGCATTGGCGCCGGACATATCACCGAGGTGATCGCGAAGCATGAGCAGGCAGCCAAGGGGTGTGCAGGGCACCAACGAGCGCATACCTGTGGAAAGGCGACCCACGTTCACCACGTGGAAGCCGTCGACGTCTTTGGCGGGATCTATAGCGTTGAGCACGTCGTCCGAATTGATGTGATCGGGCAAGGGCAGCTGCACGAGGATCCCGTTCACCTCAGGATCGTCATTGAGTCGATGAACGAGGCCGAGCAGCTCGTCGGCAGACACGTCTGCCTCGAGGCGATGCTCGATCGAGCGCATGCCCACTTCGACGGTCTGCTTGGCTTTGTTCGCCACGTAGACTTGGCTCGCCGGGTTCTCGCCAACGAGGACAACGGCTAAGCCTGGCTGCAGCTGATGCTGTTCGGATAGCTTGCGCACCTGCGTTGCCACCTCGCCGCGTATCTTGGCAGCGAATGCCTTGCCGTCGATGACCGTAGCGCTCATTCGTATCCCCTCAGTGTCGTCCGTTGGAGTCTTTTCGTTGTCAGGCCTTATCCGATCGCCTCCGAGTCTAACGACTCGCGACCGGCCGCTGCGGGCCGGGTGGCTCAGGATCCTTTAGCAGGCCATAAGCAGATGTGGCAGTGCCGGACTTCGGTCACTCCAGCGCGATGCGAATGGAATCTGCCGCGGCCTGCGCCCGCAGGCGAGATTCGGCCAGCGTATCGGAGGCGGCAAGGACGACCCCCATTCGGCGCCGTCCGTGAATCTGCGGCTTGCCAAAGAGGCGCAGATGGACATCGCACATCGCGAGGGCGTCTTCCAAGCCCTCGAAGCGCGGTGCGTTCGAGTCCCCCTCGGCCACCAACGCGTAGGACGCGCCTGGGCCGAGTTGTCTGATCACAGGGATAGGCAACCCGAGGATTGCCCGCGCGTGAAGGGCGAACTGAGAGAGGTCTTGGGTCATCAAAGTGACCAAGCCAGTGTCGTGGGGGCGGGGCGATACCTCGCTGAAGATCACCTCATCGCCCTGCAAGAAAAACTCGACGCCAAACACACCGAAGCCTGCGTCCGGACGTTCTTCGCACAGGGCGTTGGTGATCTTCCCGGCCATCTCCTGGGCACGTTCGAGCGCAGGCTTGCTGACCGCATGGGGTTGCCACGACTCGCGGTAGTCGCCGTCCTCCTGACGGTGACCGATCGGTGCGCAGTAGCTCGTGCGTACCTGTCCGTCGCGGCCTCGATGGCGAACGGTCAGCAGGGTGATCTCCGACTCGAAGCTGACCTGGCCTTCGACGATCACCCGTCCACCGCCAGCGCGCCCGGCCACTTGGGCGTGATCCCAGGCAGCGGCCACGTCCTGCGCCTCACGCACGATCGATTGGCCCTTACCTGAGGAGCTCATCACCGGCTTGATGAACACGGGCAGGCCCAGCGCGTCTACGGCCTCCGCACAAGCATCCGCGCTGTCAGCGAAGCGATAGGGAGAGGTGGGTACGCGCAGCTCTTCGGCCGCCAGACGTCGGATTCGCTCCCGGTTCATAGTGATGTGGGCTGCCCTCGCCACGGGCACGACGCGGTGGCCGCGTGTTTCCAGCTCCAATAGCGTGTCCGTGGCGATGGCTTCGATCTCCGGCACGATCAAGGCGGGGTGCTCTTGTTCGATCACCGCTTGCAGCGCTTCCCCGTCGAGCATGTCGATCACGTAGCTACGATGGGCAACCTGCATGGCAGGGGCGTTGGAGTATCGGTCCACGCCGATCACTTCCACCCCCAGCCGCTGCAATTCGATCGCGACCTCCTTGCCGAGCTCACCGCAACCGAGCAGGATCACACGCCGGGCGGAGTCGGTGAGGGGCGTGCCGATGGACATCATGGTGAGGTGCCTTTCGTGGGGGGTGTTGCGCGCGCAGGGTGCCCGCGTCGTGTGAGCTGCGTCACACCTTCGCTCTGGGTCGTTGCCCATAATCGGTGTGGAGTATCGCTCCTAAGCGTCGGGCGACGCCACCTGATCAGACGCCGCAAGAACGCGCTTGCGGCGCCACACTTGATACGTGAGCGTGTAGCCTCAGCGGCGTGGGCCTGCGGCAAAACGCCGTCCAGCTCTCTATCGGTGATCGATTGACTGAACCAACAGACCGCCTGCGGATCGTCTCCACACCGGAAGACGATGGCACCATCGACCTTAGCGGCTCCTGGCGTCGCGACATTGGATCGAGCAGTCCGTCCGGACGCAGCGTAGGCGGGGCGACGGCGAGGCGAGGACCTGCCCCAAGCGTCCAGGTCTCACCGGCGATGCACCACGCGTTGCTCACCGGCGCTATGCCTTCTCCAGCCCTATTGAGCGCCTTGGCTCACCCGCGCGCTGCCATCCAAGCATCTCTGCTCACAGACTCTCTGCCGATCACACCAATCCGCCAGGCTCTGCGCGAGGCGTATACGGCCGCTCGCGAGACGGACGACGGGGAGGGGGTTATCGGCTCGCTCGAGGCCGCCGCTACCGTCGATGCGCGCCGCAGCGCATTGATCGAACGACTGCTGAGCGATTTCTTCACCAACTACCCGGACCTCGAACACCGCGTCGTCGCCATCGTGGAAGGTGGAGCCACCCGCGGCGATCCCGAGTACAGGGGGATCTTTGGAGATATCGACTTTACAGTGTTCACCGATAGCGCCTCGCCAAAGGAGCTTGCCCGCGTTAGCGAAGCCCTGGCGACTAGCTTCGCTTGGACGGGCTACCCGCTAAGCGCTGGCGGCTGCAACCGAACGCTCGATCTGCATGTCTTCGTCCAGCCAGCGAGTCGGGAAGGGGATGCGGACGCGCAGATGCTGCCGCCAGGCTGTCGCGTTCCGATCGGCACCAACAACCCAAGTCGTTTCGTTTGCGATGCGGGGCTGCGCTGGATCGTCAACCAGATGTACTACAGCGGCCGGCCGCTGCGCGGCCTCGTTGAGCGCGCGTGCCATCCGCGCTCGATTGCGCCTGAGTCCGCGGTGACATTCGCCAGTGATGTGACCTGCCATATGGGATCTTCCTTGATGCGGGTGGCGCACGAGGAGGACTCACGCGACCCCTCTGCCGATGTGGACCGCCTGCGCGAGCGCCGGCTCCTGTCCGCCGCCCTCGAGGAGGCTAAGCACGTATTGCGCCTCGTCGATGCGTGGCTCATCGCCACGCCGATGGGCAACGCCCTCTATCACGATCGCTTCGTTGGACCGCGACACGCCACCCGAGGCACCAGCTACCACGAGCGCATCGTGCGCGATGCACTCCAAGTGCTGCACGCCGGCAAGGGCGGTGGCGCCCTGCGCGAGGACGACCGTCCCCTGCTGCTCGATCTAGTCGAGCTGAAACTGCACAAGCAGCACCTCACGCCTTGGGACTACCTGGGCTACAGCGGTGCTGCGAACGATCGCGCCCGCGATCTAGCGCTGCAGATGTTGGACTTGGTGCGGCGGATCGGGGATGAGCTCGATTTGCTCAACCAGGGAAGCACCTGCGAGGGTCAGCGCTAGGGGCGCCCGCAGGAAGCTTAGTGGCGCAGCGCGCTGCTGCTCGCCACGGCCGTGACGCCCGCGCTAGGTGCTCCCAAGGGGGCAGTGATCATGGCCACGGGGCTACGCTGTTCCATCTGCGCTGCCGTCATCGGCATACCGAAGCGGTAGCCCTGCATCTGATCGCATCGATTCTCCACCGCGAACTGGTGTTGGGCGCGTGTCTGAACGCCCTGCGCGACCACTTTTACCCGCATGCTGCGACCGAGGCCAATGATCGCGCGCACGATTGAGCGCGTGTAGGAGTTGTCCAAACCGCTCAGGTACATCCGGTCGATCTTCAGGCTGTCGATGGGCAGGTGGCGAAGGTAGGCGAGTGAGGTCATCGTGGTGCCCATGTCGTCGATGCAGATGCGCACGCCCATCGCCCGCAGACTCTCAATCACCGACTGGGTACGCGCCGGGTCCGCGATCAAGGCCCGTTCGCTCAATTCGATCTCCAGCAGATCCGCAGGGCACTTGCTGGCGGTCAGGCATTCGCCAACCAGGTGCTCCAAGGAGCCTGCGTTGACGCTTTCACTGCCGATGTTGATCGCGATGGGGCAGTCGATGATGCCCGCCTCGTTCCAGCGTGCTGCCGCATCGCAGGCGGTCGCGACCACGAAATGATCGAGCCTCGGGCCCAAGTTTCGTCGCCGCACCATGCCTAGGAACTTGCCTGGGTGCTGCAGCCCGAGGCGAGGATGACGCCAGCGCACCAGGGCCTCAAATCGCTTGATTCGCAGTGAGCCAGTCTCCACGATCGGCTGAAAGCGTAGCTGAAGCGCGCCGTTGCTAAGGCTCTCCTCGAACTCTCTCTGTAGCGCCGCTTCCGGAGACGGCGGACCGTTTCCGCGGAAGACTGAGTAGCTGTTGCCGCCTTGCGATTTCGCTCGGTACATCGCCTGATCAGAGTGGCGAAGGAGTGCCTCCGGGCTGGTCCCGTGATCGGGGTAGATGCTCACCCCGGTGCTTAGGCCAAAGCTGATGCGGTCGTTGCCGACCACTACCGGTCGGTCAGCGATCGTGCTGAGGTTCTCGGCGATCAATCGGGCGTCGTCCTCGCGCTGCAGCCCCTCGACGATGACGCAGAACTCGTCACCTCCAATGCGTGCCACAAGATCGTCTCGCCGTAGCTGGCGCGACAGGCGTGCGGCTACTTCGCGCAGTATCGTGTCGCCGATCTGGTGGCCGTAGGCGTCGTTGATGCCCTTGAAGCCGTCCAGATCCATGAACAAGAGGGCGAATCGGCCGTTGTTGCGGGTCGCCCTGCCAACGGCTTGCTCGACGCGCTCGTTGAAGGTGGCGCGATTCGCTAAGCCTGTGAGCTCGTCCAGGCTGGCCATGTCGTGCAGGCGTCTGGTCGTGCGCTTGCGCTCCATCGCGTGATGGATTGCCCTGCGTAAGTGTTCGGGTGACTCGCGATGTTTGACCAGAAAGTCCTCCGCGCCAGCTCGGACAGCGGAAAGGGCACACTCCTCATCTTGCTTATTGCTAACGATGACGATCGGCACGAGGGGATCGATAGAAACTAAGCTATGGAGTCCATCAAGCGCCTTGGCATCTGGTAGTGATAGGTCGAGAAGAACCACATCAACTTCGCGGGCGGTGAGGAGGGTGCGAGCTTGCGTGAGTGTGCTTGCCCGGGATAGCTCCGGCGCTGAGCCGAAGGCTTTCATTAGGGCTCGGGTCGTCAGTTCTGCATCGCTGTCGACATCTTCGACAAGCAGCACTTTCATGACCGGGTGCTCCCAGGAAGGTCTGAGATGACATATTCCCATCTATCGCCGCAGATCACAGCGCCGGACGCCGGAACTGTGAGCCGGGTCACGTTTGCGCGCTAAAGGCGACAGGATTTGCGGCTTGCAAAGGCTCTAACGTGCTCCTGGAGATCCTCTGCTGGCATTGGCGCGCCGTAGCGGTAGCCTTGCAGGTAGTCACAACCGCTGGCCCGGAGAAAGTGTTCCTGGGTGCGCGTTTCGATGCCCTCGGCGGTCACCGTCAGGTCCAGGCGATGGGCCAGGCGGATCATGGAGGCGACGATCGTGCGCGTCTTGTGATTATCCAGATCCACCACGAAGCTGCGGTCGATCTTCAGCCCGCTCGCCGGTAAGCGACGGAGGTAATTGAGCGCGGCGTACTCCACGCCGAAGTCGTCGATGGTCAGGGACATGCCGAGCGAACAGGCGGTGTTCATGGCCCGGATAGCCCGTTCGACATCGCCGATGAGCACGTTCTCGGTGAGTTCGAGATCGATCAGGCGAGCCGGGCATTGAGCTGCTCGCAGAGTGCGCAGCAACGGCCCTAGAGGATCGTCCGTGCAAAAGTGCATCGCGGAGAGATTTACGGACACGTTGGCAGGCCCTTCGCCCGAGCGCTCCCACGCACTCACCTGTCGTGCTGCTAGTCCCAGGGCGATTCGGTCCAGGGTTAGGATTTGCCCCGTGCGCTCGGCACTTGCGATGAAGGCCTCGGGTCGTAGGATGCCTCGCTCAGCGTGTTTCCAGCGCAGCAGCGCCTCGGCCGCGACGACGCTGAGCCCCGCGGTCTCGACTACCGGTTGGTAGTAGACGATGAACTCGCTTTGGGCGATGCCCCGGGCGATGTCCCTCTCGGCGCTGCCCACGGCGCAGGGCGGTGGAAGCACGCTGCTGGGGCTGGCGCGGGTGGCCAGGGACAATGCTGCACAGGGAGCGGCGGTGGATGTAGACTCATTCATTCGAGGGGCGACCTTCCGCACAGCGTCGTCGTCCTTGGGAGGGTCAGCGGGCCGCGATCCCTGCGAGCCCGCGGATGGCCACCCCGAATGGCTATCCGATCTCTTCACTTGACGTTGAGCCTACACGCTTGCGAAGGAAAGGCAAGTGTGATTAGTGCGTACGGGGCTGAAGGCGGTGCAAAGTTTGATGTCGCGGTGTCGGGTAGGGTGTTTACCCGCGACAGGAAATGCTTCCAGGTCGCGCGTCTGCCTCGCTCCTTCTCTCCACGGACCTTGAATGAGAATGCATCCCAAGTACCCAAGCCTATTCCAGCCCCTAGATTTCGGCTTTGTCACCCTGCGCAACCGTTCCGTCATGGGCTCCATGCACACGGGCCTCGAGGATAGGCGCAAGCACTTCCCTCGCTTAGCCGCCTACTTTGCCGAACGCGCCCAGGGCGGTGCCGGCTTGATGATCACCGGGGGATTCTCTCCGAACGTGGAGGGCTGGCTGGCACCGTTTGCGTCGACCGTGTCCTCTCCCTCCCAGGCCCGCTGGCATCGCCCCATCACCGAGGCCGTGCACGAGCACGGTGGGCATATCGCGCTACAAATCCTGCATGCCGGGCGCTACGGCTATCACCCCCTCTGCGTATCCGCTTCCGCCGTGAAGTCACCCATTTCTCCGTTTCGGCCACGTGCCCTTTCCAGTCGAGGGGTGCGGCGCCAGATAGATGCCTTCGCACGATGCGCAAGCATTGCGCGCGCGGCAGGTTACGATGGCGTTGAGATCATGGGCTCCGAGGGGTACTTCATCAATCAGTTTCTGGTATCACGCTCCAATCGGCGCGAGGATGAATGGGGTGGGAGCCTCACCAATCGCATGCGCCTGCCGGTATCGATCGTCGAGCGCGTACGCGAGGCGGTTGGGCCCGACTTTCTCATCGTCTACCGCCTGTCGATGTTGGATTTGATCGAAGACGGCCAAGACTGGCAAGAGGTCATTACCTTAGCCAAGGCGATTGAAGCTGCCGGTGCCAACATCATCAACACGGGTATCGGGTGGCACGAAGCGCGCATTCCCACGATTGCCACCATGGTGCCGAGAGGCGCATTCAGTTGGGTCACGGCGAAGCTGAAGTCTTCGGTCTCGCTGCCGCTTTGCACGACGAACAGGATCAATGATCCGGCAGTGGCGGAGCGTATCCTCGCGGACCAGGAAGCGGATCTCATCTCCATGGCGAGACCCTTCCTAGCCGACCCCGAGATCATGGCGAAGGCAGAGCAGGGGCGAGAGGAGCAGATCAACACCTGTATCGCCTGCAACCAGGCATGCCTAGACCACACGTTCTCCAAGCGCCTGGCTTCCTGTCTGGTCAACCCGCGGGCCTGCCACGAGACGGAGCTGAGGCTTACACCGGCGACGACCAGCGATCGATTCGCGGTGGTTGGGGCAGGGCCGGCCGGCCTCGCCTGCGCCTGCACACTTGCTGAACGAGGTCATCAGGTGGACCTCTTTGAGGCAGCTGATCAGATCGGTGGCCAGTTCAATATGGCTCGCAAGGTGCCCGGCAAGGAGGAATTCAACGAGACCCTCCGCTACTTTCGAGCGCGTCTCCAGCGCACGGGGGTCAACGTCCTGCTCAACACGCGTGCAAGCGCCGAGCAACTTGCCAAGGGAGCCTATAAGGCTGTGATATTGGCCACGGGGGTATCCCCGCGCGTGCCTGCCATCCCAGGCCTCGATCACCCCAAGGTGCTCTCCTACGTGGATGTGCTGGCCGGTGGGGCTGCGGTGGGTGAGCGGGTGGCGGTGATCGGCGCCGGCGGCATCGGAGTGGACACCACGATCTTCCTCTCCCACCGACCGGGTACGGTAGCGCCGAGTGTGGATACGCAGACGTTCCTACGCGAGTGGGGAGTCACGGACCCGGCGACTGCGCGCGGCGGTCTGGCGCCCGAGGGGCCGCGGCCGGACCCATCCCCAAGGCAGATCTTCATCTTGCAACGCCGCCTGGCGAAGCCGGGAACGGGCCTTGGGAAAACTACCGGGTGGATACATCGCCAGGAGCTTAGGCTCAAGCGGGTCAAACCCGTCAGCGGCGTCGAGTATCTCGGGGTCGACGACGAGGGACTCACGATCCGTCGGGGAGAAGACGCACCGCAGGTCCTGGCCGTGGACAACGTGGTGATCTGCGCTGGTCAGGAGCCGCGCCGAGGCTTGGCGCAGCCCTTGATCGAAGCTGGCCTAACCGTGCACCTGATCGGTGGCGCGGACGTGGCGGCGGAACTGGATGCCAAGCGGGCTATCGATCAAGGCACGCGGCTGGCCGCGGGTCTCTAGGCGGTGTGCTAGCGTCGGCGACGGGCGAGTTCGTCCGTCACCCGATGCAACCCTAAGCCCCTGGCCTTGAGGGCGACGAGCAGGTGGAAGAGCAGGTCCGCCGCTTCGCCCACCAGCGACTCATCGTCCTCGCCGACCACCGCAAGGGCAACCTCGACTCCCTCTTCCCCCACCTTCTGGGCCACCTTGCCGCGGCCACGACTGAGGAGCTTGGCGACGTAGCTGCCACCGGCGCTGCCCTCGTCCGAGCCTTGCGCGCGGGAATCGATAATCCCTTCGAGCTCGCTTAGCACACGGCCAGGCGAGGGGAGTTCGCTCTTCCTGTGCTCTGTATCGGCATCGAAGCACGTGGGCGTGAGCAAGTGGCAAACGGGTCCGGCTGGGCGAGCCTTTACTAGCAGCGTATCGCCGTCGCAGTCCGCCTGCAGCTCGACCAAGGTAAGCGTGTGGCCGGAGCTCTCACCCTTGGTCCACAGCTTCTGCCGGGAGCGACTGTAGAAGGTCACCAGGCCGCTGTTCAGCGTGTGATCTAGGGCCTCACGGTTCATGTAGGCGAGCATCAGCACGCGGTCGTCGTCCGCATCCTGCACGATGGCCGGCAGCAGACCGTCCGCGGACTTATCCCAGGCGAGCTTCTCTACGCGCGACTCGTGACCTTCTGCGATGCTCATACGGGGCGCACCGCGATGCCAGACTGGGCTAGGAAGGCTTTGAGCTGAGGGATGCGAATCTCTTCGGAATGGAACACGCTGGCCGCTAAGGCGGCGTCGACGTGGGCCTGGGTGAAGACACTGGCGAAGTGCTCCATGGCGCCGGCGCCGCCGGAGGCTATCAGGGGTACGCGGGAGACCTCGCGAGCAGCTTGTAGGCCGTCGAGATCATAGCCGCGTCGCACCCCGTCCTGGTTCATGCAGTTGAGAACTATCTCGCCAGCCCCACGGTCCTGCGCCTCAGCGAGCCACGCGAGTAGCTCGCGGCCGGCGCCGCGGCGGGTACTGTCGCTTCCCGTATCGCGATAGACACGCCAGACGCCGTCGTCGTCGGGTTTGGCATCGACGCCGATCACCACGCATTGGCTGCCGAAGCGCTTTGCCAAGCGATCGATGAGGCTAGGATCACGCAGCGCCGGCGTATTGATGGAGACCTTGTCCGCGCCTGCGTGGAGGACGCCTTGCGCGTCGTCGACGCTTCGGATACCCCCGGCCACGCAGAAGGGAATGTCGAGTAAGCGGGCGACCGCGCTTACCCACAGGCGGTCCACCGAGCGCCCCTCCGGGCTCGCGGTGATGTCGTAGAACACCAGTTCGTCGGCGCCCTCCTGCGCGTAGCGTGACGCTAGCGTGGGGATATCACCCACGATCTGGTGATTCGCGAAGCGAACGCCCTTGACCACCCGCCCATCGCGCACGTCGAGGCAGGGCACGATGCGTCGGGTGATGGGGGCGCTCACTTGCACGGCGCTCATCCGCGTAGCCAAGGACGTGCTTGATCCAGGCTGATCCGCCCGTCCAGAAGCGCCTTACCCGTGATGGCGGCGTCGACCCGGACAAGCTCCAGGGCACGCAGGTCGTCCACGCTGCCGACGCCGCCTGAGCTTTGAATGCACAGCCCTGGGTAGCGGTCCCGAAGGGCTTCGTAGAGCGCTATGTTGGGACCAGCGAGGGTGCCATCACGACTGATGTCCGTGCACAGGACCTGGCGCAGGCCGGCGCTCGAGGCTGCACCTAGCAAGGCCCATAAGTCGATGTCGGCCCGTTGCGTCCAGCCGTGCACCCACGGCCAGGGGCGGCCGTCGTCATCGCTGATCCGCACGTCCACGGCGAGCACGACGCTCGCCGGATTGAAGGTGTCCAGCCAATCGACCAGTAGCCCGGGGTTAGCGCACACGGCGCTCCCCACCACGACGCGACCAACGCCCATCCCTAGGGCGCTGGCGATCGCGTCGGCGTTGCGTATGCCGCCGCCCAGTTGCACCTGCATGTCCGCCCGCTCCTGAACAGCCTCCACCAGGCGGGTGATGAGCGAGGCGTTGCGCCGTTTCCCATCGCGCGCGCCATCGAGATCCACCACATGAAGCCAATGCGCGCCGGCCTCGGCGTACTCGAGCGCAAGTTCGATGGGGTCGGCATCGTAGGCAGTTTGAGCCTCGAAGTTCCCCTCGCGCAGGCGTACGCAGCGCCCGTCGATCAGGTCGATGGCGGGGATCATTCGCACAGCAAGTTCTCCGGCGGTGTGGTCAGAAAGTTCTTGAGTAAGCGATGGCCCCAGCGCGCCGAGCGCTCTGGGTGAAATTGGGTTGCGAGCAGGTTGCGGCAACCGGCGACGGCGGTGAACGTGTTGCCGTAGGACGCCGTGGCCAGCGTCTGTGCGCCGGGCGCTGCCGCGTAGCTGTGCACGAAGTAGAAGTGCGCCTCAGTTAGATCCAAGCCGTCGAATAGGGCGTGGTCAGCGAGTGCTGCAATTCGATTCCAGCCCATCTGCGGCACGCTGAGCTGCGGAGCGCTCGGCAGGTGTTCGACCACCCCATCCAGCAACCCAAGGCCGTCGACCTGGCCTTCGGCGCAGTGTTGGTAGAGCACCTGCAAGCCGACGCATATCCCCAATACCGGTTGGGTGAGCGATGCCACTACCTGATCTAAGCCGCCACTGCGAAGGCGCGCCATCACATCGCTCGCAGCCCCCACGCCCGGCAGAATAACGCGCTCTGCTGCGCGGATCTGGGCGGGGTCCGTGCTCACCACAGGGTTCCACTGCAAACGCTCGAGGGCGAAGCGAACAGACGCCAGGTTGGCGCCGCCGCTGTCGATCACCACGACCTCTCGTTGGCCCTTGGGCTCGCTCACAGGACGCCCTTCGTGCTTGGCAGCGCCTGATCCTCCAGCCGCACGGCCTGGCGTAGCGCGCGCCCGAGTCCCTTGAACGCGGCCTCGATCACGTGGTGATCGTTGTCGCCGTTCACGCGCACGTGAATGGCGGCTCCGAGGGCCTGTGACAGGGATGAGAAGAAGTGAGGAACGAGCTCGGTCGGCAGCTGACCTACGTGTTCGCGCCGCAGGTCCATTTCGCACTCGCAGTGCGCGCGCCCGCTCAGATCAATGGCGATCTGCGCTTGGGCCTCGTCCATCGGCAGCACGAATCCATAGCGCGCGATGCCAATCTTCGTGCCCAGGGCTTCGCGTATGCACTCGCCTAAGGTGAGGGCCACATCCTCGAGCGTGTGGTGCTCGTCTATGTGCAGATCGCCATCGCAGCGTAGCTTCAGGCTGAAGCCGCCGTGACGGGCCAGTTGTTCGAGCATGTGATCGAGGAATCCTAGACCCGTGGCGATAACCGTTAGGTTAGGTTCATCGAGGTCTACCTCGCAGTGAATGTCTGTCTCGTTGGTGCTGCGCCTGTGTTGCGCGGCGCGGCGCTGGCTTGTGAGCTCGGCGGTGATCTCTTCCCAGCTAAGGCCCGGGTCTGTGCCCACACGTACGCGCAGGCCCTTCACGCCGAGGCGCTCCGCCAAGGTGATGTCCGTTTGCCGATCGCCGATCACGGCGCAATGCTCGAGGTCTAGGGTGTTGCCCGCCAGGTACTTGGTGAGCAAGCCCGTGGCCGGCTTGCGGCAATCGCAGGCGGCGTCAGGGAGGTGTGGGCAGATGAAGACCTCATCGAAGTGGATGCCCTGGCTGGCGAGCAGGTCGAGGAGGAAGGCGTGCGGAGCGTCGAAATCGGCCTGAGGGAAGCACGCCGTGCCGAGGCCGTCTTGGTTGCTCACCATCACAAAGCGGTAGCCCGCTGCCCGAAGGCGCAGCAGTGCTGGCACGACGCCCGGCACCAGGCGCAGCTTGTCCAGGCGGTCGATCTGCTTGTCCTCGGGCTCTTCGATAAGGGTGCCGTCGCGATCGATGAACAATACCCTTAGGCCACTCACGCGATGCTCTCCAGGATCGCGATGAGTCGGTCCGTTTGTGCCGGCGTGCCTACGCTTATCCGCACGGCCTCGCCGAGACCAGGCTTGTCACGAAAGCTGCGCAGGAGCACGCCCTGTTCGTAGCAATCGGCTACCAGTCGCGCAGCGTCGTCGACCTGTGCGAGGAGGAAGTTCGCCTCGCTAGGCCAGACCTTGTGTACGTAGGGCAGCATGTCCAGCACCTTGCGCAGACGTGCGCGCTGCTCGGCGATCACCTGCAGTCGCCGGTCCGTCTGCGCGAGTGCTTCATCGCTGAGGCGCTGGAGCACGGCGCCGATCACGGGTGAGGGCGTGGCGTAAGGGGGCGCGAGGGTGGCGAGTAGGGAGATCAGTGCGGGATCGGCCAGCAAGGCCCCACAGCGGACCCCGGCGAGCCCATGGGCCTTTGAGAGCGTGCGTAGGACGATCAGGTTGGGCTGCGTATCGAGATCCGCTGCGAATCCAGCCTCACCAGTGAACTCGCCGTACGCTTGGTCGACGACGACAGCCGCCTTGCGGCCCAGGGCCTGACATAGGCGCAGCACCGCATCTCGCTCCAGGGTGCTGCCGGTGGGGTTGTTCGGGGAACACAGGAAGAGCAGGCGCACGGGGTGTGCGTCCACCGCGTTCAAGATCGCCGATTCATCGACGCGCCACCCCTGGTCTGCCCTAAGGGGGACCTCCACGCACTGCGCGTTTTGCAGGCGAGCGGCAACGGCGTACATGCCGAAGGTGGGGGGCGTTACGAGCACCGCGTCCTGGCCCGCGGCGCAAAAGGTGCGCACCAGCAGGTCGATACCGTCATCGCTGCCGCGTGTGACGAGGAGTTGCTCCGAGCTCACACCGTACACCTCAGCCAGGCGCGCTTCTAGGTCCAGAGCGCGTACTGGCGGGTAGCGGTTGATCTGGCGCTGATCGACCTCGAGCGTGTCGTCCCATGGGCTCTCGTTGGCGTGCAAGCGCAGGCGTTCGAAGTCCGGGGCAGCTGCTTGATAGCCCTTTAGCTGCCTTAGGTCATCGCGTACGAGTTCGAGCACATCAGCCTTGCTCATTGGGCAGGCCCTAGGCGGTTTAGCCGATGGCGTACGGCCCAGCCATGGGCGTCGAGACCTTCCATCTTGGTCATCGTCAGGACCGTGGGAGCGAGCGCTCGCAGGCCCTGCGCCGTGAGCTCCTGCACGGTGACGCTCTTGCTGAAGGCGTCGACGGATAGGCCGCTCCAGGCGCGCGCGTGGCCGTAGGTGGGCAAGACGTGGTTTGTGCCGCTGCAGTAGTCCCCGACCGCTTCCGGCGACCACGCGCCGAGGAATACCGAGCCCGCGGCAGTGATCTGCGGCAGGAGGGCTCGTGGCTGAGCGGTCTGGATGATCAGGTGCTCGGGCGCGTACTGGTTGCTGACCTGCACGGCCTCGGCCAGGTCGTCGACCACGATCAGGCGCGCGTGCTCGATCGCCTGGCCGGTGATCGCCGCCCGCGTGAGCACTTGCAGCTGCTGGCCAACGGCGTCGGCAACGGCGTCGGCGAGCGTTGTGCTTGGCGTTACCAAGAGGGCTTGGGAATCGGGGCCGTGTTCGGCCTGAGACAGCAGATCCGACGCCACGAAGGCTGGATCGGCTTGCGCGTCGGCGATGACCAGCACCTCCGACGGGCCGGCGGGCATGTCGATGGCGGCGCCGGCATCGTCGGTACTCACCATGCGCTTGGCGGCGGTGACCCAGGCGTTTCCTGGGCCGTAGAGCTTATCCGTGGAAGGAATGGTCTCGGTGCCGAAGGCCATCGCGGCGATAGCTTGCGCGCCGCCGACCTTGAACAGGAGATCGATGCCGCACAGGGCTGCCGCCGCGATGATGGACGGCGCCATACGTCCATCCGCTTGCGGCGGTGCGCAGAGCACCCGCACGGGGCAGCCGGCGATCGCCGAGGGCACACCGAGCATCAACACCGTAGAGGGCAAGGGCGCGCTGCCCGCAGGAACGTAAAGACCGACGGCCTCGATGGGCCGGCGAATACGCTCACAGCGCACGCCGGGTTGGGTGTCGATCGCCAGCGGCTCGCCCGGCACCTGAGCTTGGTGGAAGCGCTGCAGGTTGGCGCGGGCGATGGTCAGCGCCTCATGCTCGGCAGGACTTAGAGCGGCTACGGCTTCCTCGCGCTCTGCGCTACTGACCTGCAGGCTCTCGAGGTTGACGTCGTCGAGTTCCTTGGTCAGCGCGAGTAGGGCAGAGTCGCCATCCGCGCGCACGCGATTGACGATGTTCTCGACCTGCGCTTGGAAGGCGGCGCCGAGGCGTTGCGCCGGGCGGCGCAGGGCCTCCTTCTGTGCGTCGGGCGACAGTTTCGACCAAACAATCTTCTTCACAGCTATTCTCGCCAAGCGGTGGAGCCCGCGGGCTCACGCCAGCATCTTCTCCACCGGTAGCACCAGAATGGCGCTGGCACCAACGTCCTTGAGAGCTTCCAAGGTCTCCCAGAACACCTGTTCATTGCACACCGCATGGACCGCGACCCGGTCCGGTCGGCCATCCAGGGTGAGCACGGTCGGGGCCTCGGCACCCGGCAGAAGCTCGTGCACTTCGGCCAGGCGATCGCGCGGTGCGTGGAGCATGATGTAGCGGCTCTCGCGGCCGCGCAGAACACCCTGCATGCGCTTGAGTAAGCGCGCTAGGAGGGTCTCCGAGCTTTCGCTCAAGGGGCGTGTCGCTCGAATCAGCGTTGCCTTACTCTCGAGTAAAGTTTTCATTTCCACTAGGTCGTTGGCAGCGAGCGTCGCCCCCGTGGAGACTAGGTCGCAGATCACATCTGCCTTACCTAAGCGAGGCGCTAGCTCGACGGAGCCTGAGAGTAGTACGACCTGCGCATCCACTCCGTGCTCGTTCAGGTGGGCCTGTAGGGAGGCGGGGTAGCTGGTGGCGATACGCTTGCCGGCGAGGTCACTCAACGTTTTGAAGGGAGCTTCGACCGGCTTGGCAAGGCTCAGGCGGCAATAGCCGAAGTCCAGCGGCAGGAGCTCTTCGTAGCCCCCGGCCTCGCCCTCTTGCTGACGCTCGCAGGCGATCTCGCGGGCAATGTTCTGCCCCACGATGCCGACGTCGCAGTGACCGTCGGCCACCAGCGTGGGGATGTCATCGTCCCGCACCAACATGAGGTCGATGGGGAGGTTCTCGCCTGTCCAGACCAAGCCGTCGCGGTTCGCGCTGATCCGCAGACCGCAGCGCACTAACAGCTCGCGCGAGTTGTCGGCCAGTCGGCCCGACTTCTGCAGCGCGATGCGCAGGCGTTCGCTGCTCGGGGGCGTAGGGGTAGTGCTCACTCGGTATTTCCTTGCATGCGATCTCGCGCGATCCGGTAGCCGCCGAAGCCCTCGTCTAGGAAGCGGCGGATGCGGCCGATGGTGGTGACGCTCACACCTGTCTGCGCCTGGATGGTGCGGTAGGCCTGGCCGTCTTCAAGCAGGCCCACCACGTGCCAGCGGTCTTTCAGTGCCTGCAGCTCCGCTGGGGTGCACAGATCCCGGAAGAAGCGCTGGCATTCCTGCGCGTTGCGCAAAGTCAGGATGGCGGCGTAGAGCGCCTGTTCCTCGGCGTCTTCCTGGGTGGGGCTGAGGCGTCGGTTGGCTTTCATAGGGGAGGTCGCGTGTATTAACGTGTTAATACATTAAAACAACGAGACGCCAGGCACAAGCTCGACCAAAAGGTCCGGGTTCGACGGGCGGGGGGCGCGGGCACCTGTCATTTGAGTCCCACAACGCAAAGGGCCGCCCGAGTGGGCGGCCCTGCGAGGTCGGTTGTGTCCGAGGACCGATCAGCTTAGAGCGTGCCGTCGAGGGTCCAGGTGGCCCACCAGACGTCGCTGCCGTCCGGGTTCACCGCGCCGATGAAGTCGGTCGCTTCCAGGAAGTCCACGTCGGCCAGGCTCTCGGAGAAGATGCCGTTGATCGCCACCCAGTCGAGGGGCTCGGCGAGCAGCGCTTCCGGTGCCTGCGAGGCCAGGTTCATGTCGAGCTGCGCTTCTACCGCCGAGATGGTGGTGGCGTCCAGCGTGTCGTTGCCGATCACGCCTACACCAGCGCCGCCCTGGCAGTCTGCCACCCAGTTGTTGACCACGAGCGCCGTATTGATGAGTGCTTCGGAGTCTGCACCCTCGATCAGCAGGCAGTTGTCGATGGTGCCGTTGGCATCGTCGACGGTCAGCACGGTGTTGTGGAAGAAGCCGCCAGAGCCGGCCTTGAACACGAGCATCTCGGTCTCATCGCCTTCCACGCCGTGGCCGATCACGGTCACGTTGGCGAGGGTCGGCTTGGACAGGGGCAGCGGGTTGCCCTGGGTGTCCATCTCGAAGGCGTTACCGAAGCTGTTCTCGGACTGACGCACGATGATGAACTGCAGGTTGCCGACGAAGCCTTCGTCCCAGTCGACTGAGTCATCGAGGTTGTCGGTGAACACGCCGTACTTGAGGTTTACGGCACCCCCGTAGAACTCGATGCCATCGTCCGAGTTACCCTGCACCTGGATGTGATCCATGGTGGTGCCGGAGCCGACGCCGACCAGGGAGATGCCGTTGATCTCGTTACCCGGGGAGAACTCGAAGCCGCCCTCGGCCACGATCACGTAGGACAGGGTGCCGCTGTTGTCGTCGGCGACGAAGCCGCCGGCAAAGCCGGACTCACCCTCGGAGTCGATGTTGCAGATCATCTGCACGGTGTCGCACTGGTTGTGCTCACCGAAGCCGTGCATGATCAGACCGCCCCACTCACCGGAGCCGTCGAGGCCGGCATCGTCGGAGCTGAAGATGATCGGATCCGCTTCCGTGCCGACCGCTTCGATGCGGCTGCCGCGGGTGATGATCATGTTGGCGAAGGTGCCGGTGGCGCCCTGAATTTGGGTGCCAGGTTCGATCGTCAGCACGACGTTCAGCAGCGGGTTGCCGTTGGTGAGCTCACCGTTCTCGTCGATCTCGTTGTTGCCGTTACCGACGGTGACCGTGCCTTCCATCAGCCAGATCACGTCGGGCGTGAGGGTCTGGCTCTCGGAGATCACCGCGGGCAGGGCGCAGACGTCGTTGCCGTCAGCGTTGATCGGCTTGGCGCCGGAGAAGGCCGGGCAGTTGGTGGACACGTCGCCGGGCTGACCGCCCGTATCGCCCGCGTCGCCCGAATCGCCACCGCCGTCGGTGTTGTTGGTGACGTTCTCAGTGGGCGCGTCAATGGTGATAGTGGCGAGGTCGCCCTCGGCGCAGCCATACAGAGCCGCAAGAGAAGGCAGCAGCGCCGCCATGAGCATTAGTTTACGTGCCATGAGTCCTTTCCCAATAGTGTGGTAGTGGCAAGAGAAGTCGTAAGGTCAATAGGGCCGTTCGGTAATTAGAAGTTCCAGTCTGCCCCGAGCTGGAATTCGACTCCCCGCTTGTAAGCGAAGAATGTTCTGCCGCCCTGCGTGAACTCCACCTCATCGTCGAGCAAGTTGCTCGCCTTGGCGCGGAAGGTGAAGCTATCGCTGATGTCCCAGCGGTACACGAGGTTGATGTCAAGGCGCGGCTCTTCGATCACGTCGGGGTTGCCGAGGATGCCGACGTCGCGGATCGCCTCGCCGTTTTGGTTGATGAGGATCGTGACCTGCTGGCCGTAGCCCGCGTGGTCGAAGCCGAGCACCAGGTTGCTGGTGTACTGGGGTTGACCCTGCAGGGCGCGCGTGCGCGTCGGCAGTTGAACTTCCGATTCGATGTAGCTGGCGTTCAGCGCGAGGAAGAAGGAGCGCGCGTAGTCGTCGCTGATCAGGAACTCCTTACGCGCTTCGATCTCCGCGCCATAGAGGAACGCGGAGTCAGCGTTTGAGAAGGTGCGCGAGTTGCCCGCGGTGCCTGAGGCCTGCTGCACGACGCGCTCAATGGGGTTGTCGAAGTCCTTGTAGAAGGCCGCGACGGACAAGCTATCGCGATCGTTCGGGTACCACTCCCAGCGGGCGTCGACGTTGAGGATGTCCGAGATCTCGAGGTTCGGATTGCCGCGCACGCGGAAGTCGAACTCCGTATCGTAGAAGGTGGCGTTGGCCGATTCCTTGAAGTCTGGTCGTGCGACGGTCTGCGAGATCGCGAAGCGGAACTGGTGGGCCTCGGTGGCGAACCAGTTGAAGCTGAAGCTCGGCAGGAACGACCCCTCGTCGATGCGCGACTGTACGGCCTCGCCGGCGCCCTGCAGGGAGAAGGTGTCGGTGGTCTGGTCGTACATTTCGTAGCGCGCGCCGATCACCACCTGGAAGCGGTCGTTAAAGGTGTGATCGTAGGTCGCGAAGATGCTGTTGTAGTTGAGCTCCGCCTCGTAGCTGTCGCTGGCGAGGGTGCGATCGAGGAAGGTGAAGCCCGTCGCGGGGTCACCGGTGATCGTCTCTTCCGTGATGATGTCGCTGACCAGGATCTCTTCGGTGATCAGGTTCTCGACGTTCTGCTGGTTTAGGTTGAAGCCGTAGGTGTCCGAGTCGGAGTCACGCTCGCGGTAGATGATCTGGCCGCCGATCTGCAGGCTGGCAAAGCTGTTGCCGTTGTCGATCAGATCCCAGCCCAGGGACGTGGAGAAGTCGAAGTTGTTATCAGTCAGTTCGTCGTAGCGGCGAACCAGCGCGTTCGACTCGAGGAAGAAGCCATTCAGCTCCACGTCCTGATCGTCGTTCAGGCGGTCGAGATCGAAGCCATCGAGCAACGACTGCGGGTCGGTCTGGAACTGATCCGCGCTGAAGGTGATCTCGCGGCGATCAGGAGCGTCGCGGCGCGCCTGGCTGGCGGTGAACTGCCAATCCAGGTAGACGGCGCCGCTCTCGACCAGCGAGTGGTTACCGGCGATCTGCTGGGACAGGAACTGGCGCTCCACCCAATCGATGGTGTTGCGGTAGCGAGCCTGGAACTCGTCACCTTCCTGGCCGACCGTACGCACGACGCGGTTCTCCGTTGCACGCGAGGCGATGCTATTGAGTTCGATCGTGTGCTGGCCGACGTTCAGACCCACTGAAAGCAGAGCGTTGGCGTCGATGCTGTTGGTGTATTCCTGGAAGCGGAACCGGTTCAGGTCGTCGCCGGAGGGCGTGAAGGTGTTGCTCACGCCGTCGTTGCGCTGGCTCCACTGGTTGGAGAAGTTGCCGGCGGCGAAGATGCCGAGCTCGACACGGCCGATGTCGAAGACGTCACCGTAGTTGGCGCCGATGCGCGTGTCCGGCGCGGCGTTGGTGAGCTCGAGGTCGAGGTTGTCGCTGATCAGTAGGCCGCCGACCCGACGCAGCTCGCGCTCCACCGTGTCGTTGATCTGGAAGACGCCGCCGGTGTTGGAGTCCGTCACCGTGCCGATGTTGAGCGCTTGGGTGATCGCTTCCACAGCCACCGGGGCCTCACGGGCACCCGCGTCCCAGCCGAAGTAGTCGAAGTCGCCGTCCGTGGGATCCGCGAAGACATCGTTGCCGGTGACGCCGGGCGTGGCGCTCATGCGCACCTGCAACTGCCCCGAGCGTTCCGTGGGGAAGGTGCGGGTGTTGATCACCAGGTTGCCGCCCGTACTCTCGCCGGGCATGCCCGGGATGAAGGTCTTGCGGATGTCAAGCTGGTTAACGAAGTTGCTCGGGAACAGATCCAGCGGCACGGTGCGCTTGGCCGGATCCGTACTCGGCATGGTGGCGCCGTTCAGGGTGGTGCTGATGTAGCGATCGCCTAGGCCTCGAATAAATACGAAGCGGTTGTCCTGCACGGTCACGGACGGCACGCGCACCACAGAGGCGGCCACGTTGGTGTCCGCGAAGCGCGAGAGGGTCTCAATGTCGAGGGTGTCGATGATCTGGTTCGTGTCGCGCTCTGAAGCTTCAAAGGCGTTCGGGTCGAAGGTGGCCACGACCACCACTTCCTCGATGCCGCTCAGGGTGGGCGCCTGCACATCCAGCGCCGACTGGTTGCGGATGGTGAGGCCCACGCCGCGCGTCACCCCCGACACCACGCGAACCGTGCGCGAGGCGGTGCGATCGTCGGTCGGGTGGTAGGCGGTCAAGCGGTACTCGCCGCGGGGCAGGGTCACGTTGAAGCGGCCGTCGGCGTCCGCCAGCAGCAGCTCGCCCGTGTCTTCCACCACGATGCTGGCGCCGGCGAGGCCACCGGCGGCGGCGCTGACCGTGCCGCTGAGGGTACCGGTCGGGGCGTCACGCTTGTCTTCGGCACTTTCGGACGGGGAGTAGGTCTCTACCCGGTGAGTCGTGTCGTCGCCCAAAGTGATCAGGGCGTCCACCTGCTGGCCTCGGGCGGTGGTGAAGCGGAAGCTGTAGAGGCTCTGTTCGCCGTCGCGTACCTGCAGGCTGTGCACGCCCTCGGAAAGATCGAAGAAGGCCGCACCATCCTTGCCGACGGTGGTGGTCTCCTGACCGTCGAGGACGAGGGTCAGCCCGACGCCCGGCTGGCGGTTATTGAAGGTGTACACCGCGAGTTCGTCGTCCGCGAAGGCGGGCGAGATCGCGGCGAGTGCCAGCACCTGGACACACATCGCCGGACGGCTGAGGAACGACTTGATCATGGGGGCCTCTAACGTTGCGGTTCATCGGTCGAGGCGTCGTTTTCCTTGAGCGACGCACCGACACATGGACCAGCGGGGAGGCCAGATTTAGGTACCGGAAGAGACGTACTGCCGGCCGCGATCCGCTGCGACGCGGCGGATTAGAACAAAGTAATATTTCAGTACTATTTCAGGCGCGTGTCCGAAAATTAATATGTGAGGGGCCGCCCGGGAACGCTGGTGAGAAGCGTACTGTGGCGTCCCTTGTCACAAGCGGGTACTGTGCGCGGCCTCGGCTTATGGGCGGCTCCGGGCGGCCGCTTGCGCGCCCGCGATCTCAAGTGAATCCTGGGTGTGCCAGCGCGCTGCGCCCTAGGAAGCTCGATTTTCCCAAAGGCGGACCTCAACCCGCCTCAACCCAACCCATTGGAGAATTCATGAAGAGTCTGAGCACCCTTTCGGCCGCACTGCTGGCCGGAGCGATCGCCGCTGCGCCGATGGCCGTGGCCCAGGAGCCGCAGAGCGAGGACGAGAAGACCACTTACGCTATTGGCTTCCTGCTTGGCGAGGCCCTAACCCCGTTTGGGCTGAGCGCGACGGAACTGAAGATGGTCATGGCGGGCCTTCGCGACCGGGTGGAAGGAAACGAGCCCGTGGTCTCGCCCCAGGAGTACCAGGCCAAGGTGCAGGAGCTGCGCAATAAGCGCGTGGCCTTGGTGATCGAAGAGGAGAAGGCTGCTGCTGCTGCCACGCTTGAGGAAGCCAAGGCTGCGGACGGCGCCACCAGCACGGACTCAGGTCTGATCTACCGCGAGGTGCAGGCCGGTGCTGGCGCGATGCCCGCCGCCACGGATACGGTGCGCGTGCACTACCGCGGCACCCTGCGTGATGGCACGGTCTTCGACAGTTCCTACGACCGGGGGGAGCCCGCGTCCTTCCCGCTGAACGGGGTCATCCCGTGTTGGACCGAGGGTCTGCAGTTGATGAAAGTGGGCACTAAGGCCAAGCTCACCTGCCCGTCGAACATCGCCTACGGCGATCGCGGAGCACCGCCACGCATTCCCGGCGGCGCTGTGCTGACCTTTGAGGTGGAGTTGCTCGAGATCGTCACGAGCGCCGAGTAGCTCGCGCGCGGCCGTCGATCGAGGATTCGATCGGCGGCTTCCCTCGCGCGATCAGCTGTTTATCAGCTGGCGAGGGGTTCGATCGGTTGGTCGCTCGCGGTCTCTAGGGAGGTCGACTCGCCTAGCAGCACGGCCTCCTCGCCGTCCTCGGCGTCCGAAAAGGTCATGCGCCCGTGGACCGTTTCCAGGTACTCGCGCGTGAGTACTACGGTCTCGATGTCGAATCGGCGATCACTCATCGGTGTGCTCTCTCGCGGCGGAAGGCCGGTCCCGGCCCTGAGGCGTCAAGTGTGGTCTTTCGACCACGGCGCGGCTGTGACGTACGTCACGTTACTTCAGGCCTCAGTCAAGAAAGCCTGTTATTGTTTAGCCGCTTGAGGTGAGGTGCATTGTGCGCTTGCAGCATGAGGCGCGTCGTGTGACTTCGCCTACCGGTGGCACCTAAGCACCGACAGCGGAGGGAGCTGAGGGTGGAAAGCACGGAACGAGAAGGCGAAGGATCCGCCGGCCGTGCGGGTCGCGGAGGCACGGAGGCCAAGCGCCTGTTCCCCGTGCGCAATAACCCGCGCGCACCCGAAGTGCCCGCCGGGGGCGAACAGGGGATCGCACCCGTGTTTGCACAAGCGTCGATCGCCTTGTCCCAGATCGACTCCGAAGAGCTGACCCCGGCGATCACCCGCGTCTTCGAAGACGTGCGCAAAGCTGTCGATACGGACGCGATGTTCGTGGGATTGCTGGACGCGCGTGGGGAGACCTTCGCGACCGCACTCGAGTCCGTCGAGCCTCGATCCCGTATCAAGCCTGCCCACCTCCTCGGGCGCAAGCTCGAGGCCATGCCCGAGCTTCACCGTCAGCTGGCGATCGCCGGTGGCTACCTGCAAATGGACGACTGTCTGGTGCCGACCGAGGGCACCGAGCGGGAAGCTGATTGGTTGTCCCAAGCCAACGTACGGGCCTGCGTGTTGATCAGCCTGCACGGCAGCGAGGGACCTATCGGTTTCGCTGCCCTCGCGTGCGAAGACGCGGTGAGGTGGCAAGCGAGTTTCTGCCTGGTGATGCGCCTGCTAGGCGCGTCGCTGGCGGCCGGATTGGAGCGACTGCGGGTGTCGCGTCGGCTCGCTTCCGTGCGCGAGCGCGAGGAATTGGAGGCGCTGACGGCCAACGATGGCGTGTGGGATTTCGATGAGCGGCACAAGCAAACGCACTTCTCCCCGCGGTGGAAGAAGATGCTCGGCTATCGCGAAGACGAGCTGGACGATAACGTCCCGGACTGGCGCAACTTGGTGCACCCCGAGGACTACGCCCACGTGCAGGCGAAGCTGAAGGAGCACCTCGATGGACGCACGGATGTGTTCGAGAGCGTGCATCGCCTGCGCCATCGCGACGGCCATTGGATATGGGTGCAAAGCCGCGCCAAAGCTAGCGGCACTGGGCAGCATCGGCACAAGCGCCTGGTGGGCGTGGAGCTCGACATCACCGAGCGCAAACACTACGAGGAAGCCTTACGGCGAGAGAAGGAGAGCGTTCTCATCACCCTTCAGTCGATCGGCGATGGGGTGATACGCACGGACTCGGAATGCTGCGTCGAGTACTTGAACCCCGTGGCCGAAGATCTGACCGGATGGTCCCTCGACGACGCCCTCGGACGACCTATCGACCAGCTGTTCCGCACCTACCACGAGGAGACCTGCGAGCCACTTGAGAATCCCCTCGCCCTTGCGATTCGCCAGTGTCGCTCGATCAAGTCGATCCGACCCACGCTGCTCATCCGTACTAGCGACTACCGGGAGCTGTTTATCGAGAGTACCGCTTCGCCCATTCGCGATCGCGGCGGCGCCATGTCCGGCGGCGTGCTGGTCTTCCACGATGTCAGCGAGTCTCGCGAGCTACAGCGTCGCCTCACCTTCCACGCCAGCCACGACGTGCTCACGGGGCTCGTCAATCGCCACGAGTTCGAGCAGCGCTTGGAATCGGCCTTGGATACGGTACGCGCGGGGGAGGGGCGGTTCGCCCTGTGCGTCATCGACATCGACCAGTTCCGTGTCATCAACGACAACGCCGGGCACACGGCCGGCGACGCGCTGCTCGCCCAGCTGGGCTCCTTGCTGAAGACGAAGGTTCGCTGGCGCGACACGCCCTCGCGCCTCGGTGGCGACCAGTTTGGCGTGCTCATGGAGGGAGCCACCCTGGATGAGGCGATGCGCGCCGCGGAAGCGTTTTGCGAGGAAGTGCGCGGCTTTCGCTTCAGCTGGGATGAACACGTCTACTCCCTTAGGGTCAGCGTGGGGATCGTGCCGATCACCGGCGAGAGCGAAACCGTGGCCAGCCTCTTGGCGGCGGCGGATGTCGCCTGCCAGGCAGCGAAGGATGCGGGCCGAGACCGAGTGCACGCCTACCAGGTGAACGACGTCGCCCTAATGTCGAGGCGGCGGGAGATGCAGTGGGTGGCGCGACTCACCACGGCCTTGGAGGAGAACCGCTTCGACCTCTACCGCCAGTCTATTCGACCGCTCACCGAGCGCGCCGAACAGGGCGAGCACTACGAGCTACTGCTGCGCCTGCGCGATGAGGACGGCGGTATGCCCGTCTCCCCGGCGCGCTTCATTCGAGCTGCCGAGCGCTTCAACATCACGCCGAGCATCGACCGTTGGGTGATCAACCGTGCCTTTCGCTGGCTCCTCGCCAATCCCCACGAGCTCGACGCCCTCGCCGTTTGCTCGATCAACCTATCAGCGCAAAGCCTAGCCGACGACAAGTTCCTGCCCTTCCTGATGGAGCAGTTCGATAGCCACAACCTGCCCGGCGAGAAGTTCTGCTTCGAGATAACCGAGACGGCAGCGGTAGCTAGCTACGCCCAGGCGCAGCGCTTCATCACCGGCCTACGCCAGCGCGGGTGTCGCTTTGCCCTCGATGACTTTGGCTCCGGCATGGCGTCCTTCGCCCACCTGCGCCACCTCCCCGTGGACTACGTGAAGATCGACGGCAGCTTCGTTCGCAACATCGAGAACGACACCGTTGATCGCAGTATGGTTGTTTCCATCAACGATATTTGCCACCTCATGGGTAAGCGCACAATCGCAGAGTTCGCAGAGAGCGATGCGATCTGCCAGATGCTGCGCGAGATCGGCGTCGACTACGCCCAGGGTTACGCGATGGACGAACCCACGCCCATCGGCTGACGCCAAGCGAAGCTCAGCTCACCTGCAAAATGCGCAGCGAGAGGTCGAGGGCTCGCACGTGTTTGGTGAGAGCGCCGATCGAGATGAAGTCCACGCCGGTGGCCGCGACCTGCGCCACGTTCTCCAGGGTGATATCCCCAGACGCCTCTAGGCGAAGAGGATGCGCAGCCTCGCGCACGCGGGCGACCGCGGTGCGCATGTCGTTCAGCGAGAAGTTATCCAGCATGGCGATGTCGGCGCCCGCGGCCAACGCCTCGGCCAGCTCTTCCAGGGACTCCACCTCAACCTCGACGGCGAGGGAAGAGCGCTCAACACGTGCTGCGGCGATGGTCGGACCGATCCCGCCGCCAGCAGCGATATGGTTCTCCTTGATCAAGACGCCATCGAACAGGCCAATTCGATGGTTGGAGCCGCCACCGCACCGCACCGCGTATTTCTGCGCTAGGCGAAGGCCGGGCAGGGTCTTGCGCGTGTCCAACAGGCGGCAGGCACTCTCGCCCAAGGCATCCACATAGCGCCGTGCGGCGGTGGCGGTGCCTGACAGGGTCTGCAGGAAGTTGAGCGCCGTGCGCTCCGCCGTGAGCAGGGCGCGCGCCGGGCCCTCGATCTCGCACAAGGGCGAGTCGGTGTCGCAACGCTCGCCATCGCCCAGGTGCCAGCGCACGCGGATGTTGCCGTCGGAGACCGCCGCGAAGGTCTCATCCACCCATGGCGTGCCGCACACCACCCCCGGCTCCCGGGAGATCACCCGAGCACGTGCCGTGGCGTCGACGGGCACCAGGGCCGCGGTGACATCGCCCGGGCCTAGATCCTCGGCGATCGCACTGGCCACTTGGGGGGGGATTCCTGGCGGAAGTGACGGCAACTGGGGCGAAATTGTCTTGATCATGCAGCGAATCCTCGTGCTTGGGCGGGGCCTGCGCCGGTGGTGTTGCAAGGCGCTGGTATACTCGCGTCCCGATCTTGAAGACTCAACCCGTGAGGAGTGCCTGCATGAGTCACCAGCTTCCCGAATTGCACTACGCTAGGTGAGTCGTGAGCTCTCTTAGGAATCTCGCGCCGGTGCCTAGGTGCCGAGCGTTGCGTGCGGCGCTCATCGGCGCTTTGCTCCTTGCGGGCACGAGCGGATGTGCCACCCTACTCGTCACCGGGGCCGTGGACCCCAATGCCAAGGCGCAGCAGGCCGTGGAGATCGCAGCTGCCGTCAACGATGCGCTGAGCGCAGACGGTGGCCAAGACGCCCAAAACGTGCGGGCGACGGCCAGCGGCACGGTGGTGACCTTAAACGGCAGCGTGGCGACGCCAGCGGCGCGTGAGCGAGCCGTGGCGATCGCTGCTGCCACCAGCGGCGTCACCCGTGTGGTCGACCGCCTGGCCCTGGACGGCGCCTAGACCTTTTTGCACGGGCCCTCGGAGGGCCCACAACCAGCGTTTTTTCCGAGGAGACATCATGGACATCAACGAACGAATCAAGCAGCAACTCGACGGCAATGCCGTGCTGCTCTTCATGAAGGGTTCGCCAGACTTTCCCCAGTGTGGCTTCTCCGCGCAGACTGTCGCGGCCCTGCGCGCCCTGGGCACGTCCTTCGAGCACGTCAACATCCTCGAGGATATGGAGCTTCGCGAGGGACTGAAGGTCTACTCGAACTGGCCGACGTTCCCGCAGCTGTATGTGAACGGCGAGCTGATCGGCGGCTGCGACATCGTGTTGGAGATGTACCAGAGCGGTGAGCTGAAGCAGGTGCTGGGCGAAGCTGCCAGCGCCTAAGCGCGTGGGCCGGCGTCGGGCGCCGATCACGCCTCGTGGTCGGCGTCCATGAACGATTGGTAGACCGGCTGGAAGCGGTTCACGATCGTGCAGAACAACGCCGCCGTTTGGCGTGCGTCGTAGGTCGCCGAGTGGGCCTGCGCGTTGTCCCACCCATGACCGGCCGCTACCATCGCCTTGGCGAGGACGGTTTGTCCAACCCCCACGCCGGCCAGCGTCACCGTATCGAAGCAGCTAAAGGGATGGAACGGGTTGCGCTTGAGGTTGCACCGGGCGACGGCAGCGTTCAGAAAGGCGAGGTCGAATCCCGCGTTGTGCCCGGTCAGGATGGCGCGGTGGCATCCCGTTTCCTTCAGCAGCCGACGCACCTCGCGAAACACGCGAGTCAGGGCGTCGCGCTCGGGCAGGGCGGGGCGCAGGGGATGGTCCGGATCGATGCCGGTCACCTGCAGGGAGGCAGGCTCTAGGTTGGCGCCTGGGAAGGGCTGCACGTGAAAGCTGAGCGTATCGTCGATCTCGCACAGCCCATCCTCATCCAGCCGCAGGGTGACCGCCGAGATCTCCAGGAGCGCATCGGTGGCAGCGTTGAAGCCCCCGGTCTCCACGTCCACCACCACCGGCAGGAAACCGCGAAAGCGACTCGCCATCACCCCCGCCTGGGATGTCGCCGGGGCGTCCGTCGCCTCAGGCTCCGTCGGGGGTGTGTCGGACGGGATAGCCATGCGCTCAGAACTAGCCGCTTATGCCGTCGCTGACGTAGCGCCACGAGAGGGTCTCGCCCGCGCCGAGGGGCACCAAAGACTCGTCTTCCACGAAGGGGTAGGCGGCGGGCACCTGCCAGGGTTCGCGGCGCAAGGTGATCCTTTCGCGGTTGCGCGGCAGGCCGTAGAAGTCAGCCCCGAAGTGGGCGGCAAAGCCCTCCAGCCGCTCGAGTGCACCCGCCTCCTCGAAGGCCTCCGCATAGAATTCGATGGCGGCGTGGGCCGAGTAGATACCGGCGCAGCCACACGCTGACTCTTTGGCACTGCGCGCGTGGGGCGCGCTGTCGGTGCCAAGGAAGAAGCGCGGATCGCCACTGGTCGCTGCCTCCACCAACGCTTGGCGATCGCGTTCGCGCTTGAGCACGGGCAAACAGTACATGTGCGGGCGCAGGCCGCCGCTGAACAGGGCATTGCGGTTGAGCAGCAGGTGTTGAGGCGTAATAGTGGCCGCGGTCGCCCGATCGCAGCTGCGCACGAAGGCCACGGCAGCTGCCGTCGTGATGTGTTCAAACACGATGCGAAGGCGGGGGTAGCGCTCGCGCACGCCACTCAGCACCTGATCGATGAAAGCTGCTTCGCGGTCGAAGACATCCACCTCGGCGTGCGTGACTTCGCCGTGGACCAGCAGTGCCACGCCGTGCTCCTCCATCGCCTCGAGCACCGGTTCTATCGCCTCGATGCGCGACACGCCCGAATCGGAGTTAGTGGTGGCGCCGGCAGGGTACAGCTTGAAGCCCGCAATCCACGCGTGGGTGCTCGCCTCCCGCACGGTTTGTACGCTCGTGCGATCGGTGAGGTACAAGGTCATCAGCGGTTCGAAGTCGGCCTTGCGCGCGGCCGGAACGGCGGCTCGCACGCGCATGCGATAGTCGGCCGCCGCGTCCACGTCTGTGACCGGTGGCACGAGGTTCGGCATGACCACAACGCGATTGAAGCACGCGGCGCTGTGCGGCACCACGGCTGCCAGGGCGGCTCCGTCGCGCACGTGTAGGTGCATGTCGTCGGGCCGCGTGATCGTGAGCTCCATCAGAAGGCCTGCCCATCCTCGTCGGCACTTGTCAGCATCTGGTCGACTAGCAAGCTCGTTAGTAGGTGGACGCCGAAGCCTGTCACATCCGTAGGGACGTGACCAAGGCCACCCTTATGGCGCGAGGCGGCAAGATCGATGTGTACCCAGGGAATGCTGTCGGGGACGAAGCGACCGAGGAAGCGAGCCGCGAGGATATGGTCGCCGCGGCCATCGATAGTGCATTGCTTGACGTCGGCAAAGTCGCTTTCCAGGGCGTGATCGAAGTCAGCGCTGAGCGGGAATGGCCAGACTCGCTCACCGCTGGAGCGCCCCGCCTCCACCAGCATGTCCTGCAGCTCGGGGCGGTTGACGAAAACGCCGCTGTAAGCGGTGGTGAGGGCGTTGACGCAAGCGCCCGTCAGGGTGGCGAGATCGACTAGCAGGGCAGGCTGCTCGCGGGCCGCTAGGTGCAGCGTATCGGCCAACACCATGCGCCCCTCGGCATCCGTATGCACCACTTCGATCGTGGTGCCATTGGCCGCGGTGATCAGGTCCTGCGGCTTGTACGCCGCGGGGCCGATGGCGTTCTCGGCAAGCGCTAGCCAGGCGTCGACGGCGATCGGTAAGCCCAGTTCGGTGATTGTGTACAGGGTGCCGAGGGCTGCGGCGCTGCCGCCCATGTCCTCGTTCATGGTCTGCATGTACTGGGCCGGCTTGACGTTGACACCGCCCGTATCGAAGCAGATGCCCTTGCCGACCAGCGCCAGTTCCGCGGGCGCGTTGGGAACACTGCCGCCCGGCGGTCGGTAGCGCAGGTGAATCAGGGCGGGCTCCGAAGGGCTGTGGCCCCGACTGCCTTGGGCGACTGCCAGGTATGCGTTCGCCCCGAGTGCCTCCAGCTCCTGCGTGCGCAACACCTCAAGTTCCCAACCGAGCTCGCCGGCGAGGGTCTCCACCCGCTCGAGGTAGCCCTGGACCGTAAGCGCATTAGAGGGTAGGGCCGATAGCCAGCGGGCGAGGCCGTTGCCCTGGGCCTCTGCCAGCTCCCGCCGGTAATCGAGTGTTTGGGTAGGGCTGAAGGTGTCAATGTGCTCCAGCAGGACGCGGTTGCTGTCGCTGCGCGGGGCCTGCTTCGCCGACGGCATTTCGAAGGCTGCGGCGGCCAGCGAGCGGACGATAGCGCTCAGCACTTGGGCCTGCTCCTGGGCGGAGAACCCCGGTGCGACGACCGCCACCCTGGCCACCTGTTGACGGGCGACGTCGGCGACGAGCTTGCGCGCCGCCGTCAGGCTGGCGAAGGCATCCTCGCCCGCTGGCACGAAACCTGCGCTAAGGCCAGTGGCGTTCGCGTTTGGCAACACCGCGTGCACGCGCCTCGCCTCGCCCACCTCCGTCAGGCGCTCCAGAAGGCTGCGCACCAAGGACTGGTGTGGGAATTCGGGCCAGCCGTCGCCCTGGGCCGTGCTGCTCGGCAGGGCGATGACGAGGTGATCACATTGCGCGATGTCGGCTTCCGAGAGCGGGGAACGATGGTGTGTGGCCTCGATGCGCGGAGATGCGGGGAGCTGCAGGGGCACGATAAGGATTTCTTGACCGCTAGGAGGCAAAAAGTAATGATGGCGCCGCTTTCGAACAGCGCCGCGCGTTATGCGCATGCTAGCAGGTGGATGGCGGCAATTCGACCGACCACGATCGCTTCACCGGCATGCTCAAACCACCGACGCGGCGACCTTGCACCGCGCTCGCTCACCGGCCTGCGACGCCGCGCAAGGGCCCGAAGCTAAACGGAAGCGTTGGTCGGTTCCTCTAGCTTTCAGTATCCGAATATTGCGGGGAGCGTATGTCGGAACACCATACGTCGCAGGACCTTGATCCAGCGGAAACACGGGAGTGGCTGGAGTCCATCGACTCCGTCCTCAAGGTGCATGGGCCAGAGCGGGCACATTACCTGCTTGATCGGCTCATCGATCACACGCGGCGCTCAGGCGGATACCTCCCCTACAGCCCCAACACGGCTTACCTGAATACGATTTCAGTTGGTCAGCAAGATCCCTATCCCGGGGATCTGGCGGTCGAGAAGCGCATCCTCGCCTACATCCGCTGGAACGCGATGGCTACGGTAGTGCAGGCCAACCGCGCCAACAGCGAGCTGGGCGGCCACATCGCTACCTACGCCTCAAGCGCCGTGCTTTACGAGGTGGGTTTCAATCATTTCTGGCGTGCGCCGAGCGAGAACCATCCGGGTGACATGATCTTCATTCAGGGGCACTCGGCACCGGGCATCTACGCCCGCGCCTTCCTCGAAGGGCGCCTGAGTGCGGAGCAGCTACGCTCGTTCCGCCAAGAAGTGGGTGGCGGGGGCTTGAGCTCCTACCCGCACCCCTACCTGATGCCAGACTTCTGGCAGTTCCCGACCGTGTCGATGGGCCTCGGCCCCATGAAGGCGATCTACCAGGCTCGGTTCACCCGCTACCTGCAGGACCGCGGCTTGGTGCCGCCGTCCGATCGCAAGATCTGGTGCTTCCTAGGCGATGGCGAGATGGACGAGCCCGAATCCCTCGGCGCCATCACCCTGCCGGTGCGCGAACGCCTGGATAACCTTGTGTTCGTCATCAACTGCAACCTGCAGCGTCTGGACGGTCCCGTGCGCGGCAACGGCAAGATCATCCAGGAGCTCGAGGCCAGCTTTGGCGGTGCCGGGTGGAACGTCATAAAGGTGCTGTGGGGCTCGCGCTGGGATCCGCTCCTGGCCCGCGATACCGATGGCCTCCTGCGCCAGCGCATGGAAGAGGCCGTCGACGGCGAGTACCAGGCCTTCAAGGCCAACGGCGGCGACTTCGTGCGTAAACACTTCTTCGGCAAGTACCCCGAGCTCGAGGCGATGGTGGCCAATATGTCCGATGAGGACATTTGGCGCTTGAACCGCGGCGGCCATGACCAGCTCAAGGTGCACGCGGCGTACGCGGCGGCTTCGCGCATGCAGGGTGCGCCCACGGTGATTTTGGCCAAGACCGTAAAGGGCTTCGGCATGGGGGCGGCCGGTGAGGGGCAGAACACCACTCACCAGCAGAAGAAGCTCGACGAAGACGCACTGCGTCACTTCCGCGATCGCTTCGATATCCCGGTGGCCGATGACGAGATCAACAAGCTGCCCTTCTGCCGTCCGCCCGAGGACAGTCGCGAGCATCGCTACCTGATGCAGCGGCGCAAGGTGTTGGGCGGTTCCCTGCCTCAGCGCACGATCTCCCTGCCGACGCTGCAAGTGCCGGCGCCCGACCCCTTCGACGCACAGCTCAAGGGCTCGGGCGATCGCGAGGTCTCCACCACCATGACCCTGGTGCGGATCCTCACGCAGCTGATGCGGGACAAGGAGGTGGGCCAACGGATCCTGCCGATCGTGCCCGACGAGGCACGCACCTTCGGCATGGAGGGCATGTTCCGCCAGTTCGGCATTTACTCGAGCGTCGGTCAGCTGTACCGCCCGCAAGATGCGGATCAGCTCATGTACTACCGCGAGGACAAGAAGGGCCAGATCCTAGAGGAGGGCATCAACGAGGCGGGCTCGCTCTGCTCGTGGATCGCCGCCGCGACGGCGTACGCCAACCACGGCATCCAGATGATCCCCTTCTACCTTTTCTACTCCATGTTCGGCTTCCAGCGCGTGGGCGATTTCATTTGGGCGGCGGGTGACATGCAGTCCCGCGGCTTCCTCGCCGGCTGCACAGCGGGGCGCACCACGCTCGCAGGCGAAGGTCTACAGCACCAAGATGGGCATAGCCACTTGCTCTCGGCCACCGTGCCGAACTGCGTCTCCTACGATCCTACCTTCAGCTACGAGCTAGCCGTGATCGTAAAGGACGGTCTGCGGAGGATGATCAAGGAGGACGAGAACGTCTTCTACTACCTCACCTGCATGAACGAAAACTACGTTCATCCGGCCATACCCGCCGGCGCCGAGGCGGACATTGTCAAGGGAATGTACCTGCTGCAGGAAGGTCAACAGGGCGAGCTGCGCGTGCAGCTGCTTGGATGCGGCACCATCCTGCGCGAGGTGATCGCCGCCGCCGAGCTACTGGGTGAGTTTGGTGTGGCTGCGGATGTGTGGTCCGTGCCGAGCTTTACGGAGCTGCGGCGCGAGGGCCTAGCCGTTGCGCGCAACAACCGTATGCGTCCGGAGACGACGCCGCAGCGCTGTCACGTGGAGGCGTGCTTTGACCAGCGCAGCGGCCCCTTCATCGCCGCCACCGACTACATGGCGTCCTTCGCCGATCAGATCCGTGAATGGGTGCCAGGGCGCTACGTGTGCCTGGGCACGGACGGCTTCGGTCGCAGCGACGGGCGCGCCAAGCTGCGCGACTTCTTCGAGGTCGATCGTCGCTACATCGCTCTCGCCGCCTTGAAGGCCCTGGCTGACGAAGGGCGCATGCAGCGCTGGCTCGTCTCGCGGGCTATCGAGCGCTTCGAGATCGATCCCAACCGGCCAGCGCCGTGGCTGTCCTGAACGCAAGGGGGCTGACGTGACAACTGAGGATCGTGAAGTCCGCGTGCCGGACATCGGTGATTTCACCGACGTCGACGTAATCGACGTGCTGGTAAACCCCGGCGACAACGTGGAGGCCGAGCAGCCACTGCTCACGCTCGAGACAGACAAGGCGGCGATGGACGTGCCCGCACCGCACGCTGGAGTGGTGGCTGAGGTGCACGTGAAAACCGGCGACAAGGTGTCCGAGGGGAGCCTAGTCGTCACCTTCGCAGAGGGGGCAGCTACCGCCGCGCCCACGCCTGCGTCCCCTGCGCAGGCCTCAGGCAGCGGCGAAGAGGTGTACGTGCCTGACATCGGCGACTTCGCCCAGGTGGATGTGATTGACGTGTTGGTAAGTGCCGGCGACAAGATCGACGCCGAGCAAGCGCTGATGACGCTGGAGACGGACAAGGCCGCGATGGACGTACCCGCGCCGCGAGAAGGCGTAGTGGGCGAGGTGCACGTCAAGACCGGCGATAAGGTGTCCCAGGGCGACCTCGTGATCACCTACGCCGACGGGGCGGGCACAGCGTCAGCGCCGCACGAGGGCAGCCTGCTGGCGGCCACCGCTAGGACGGCACCTGCCACCAACGAGCCGGTGGTCGTGCCCGGAGTGGAAGTTCGTGTACCCGACATGGGTGATTTCACCGATGTGGAGATCATCGACGTCTTGGTCAAGCCCGGTGATGAGGTGGAAGCAGAGGCTTCCCTGATCACCTTAGAGACAGACAAGGCCGCGATGGACGTGCCGGCACCGTCTGCAGGCCGTGTCGCTGCCCTGCACGTGGGGGTGGGCGATCGTGTTTCGCCGGGCGATTTGATCATCCATCTCGATGCCGTGGGGCCAGCAAGCACCGCACCCGCCGCGCCCGGGCCATCGCCAGCGGCACCGTCGCCCGCGTCGACGCCAGCACCTGCCCCCAAGCGCGCGGCGTCGTTGCCGCCGGTTGATGAGGGCGCTTTCGCCCGCGCCCACGCAGGCCCATCCGTTCGGCGCTTTGCCCGCGAACTCGGCGTGGACCTCGGGCTGGTTAAAGGCAGCGGCCTAAAAGGGCGTATCACCGCCGATGATGTGAAGGGGTTCGTTAAGTCCATCGTCACCGGCGCTACCCCGGTGGCCACGGAGGCGTCGCTTCCGGAGGTGCCCAAGGTCGATTTCGCCAGGTACGGCGAGGTCGAGCGCGAGCCGCTCACCCGTATCCAGAAGATCTCGGGCCCGCGCTTGCACGCCAGCTGGGTGAATCTGCCGCACGTCACGCAGTTCGACGAAGCGGATATCACGGACATGGAGGCGACGCGCAAACGCCTCAAGCCGGTGGCCGCGCAGCGCGAGGCGAAGCTTACGCCGCTCGCCTTCCTGGTGCGCGCGTGTGCTCTGACTCTGGATGAGTTCCCGGTGTTCAAAGCGTCCCTCGACGGCGATGCCCTGGTTATGAAGCGCTACACGCACATCGGCTTTGCGGCGGACACGCCTAATGGCCTCGTCGTGCCCGTGATCAAGGATGCCGACAAGCGCGATCTGTTCGATATCGCACGGGAGCTCGGCACGCTCGCGGGCCTCGCCCGCGAGGGCAAGCTGAAGGCCGATCAGATGCAGGGTGGAGTCTTTACGATCTCCAGCCTCGGTGGCATCGGCGGCACGGCCTTTACGCCCATCATCAATGCTCCGGAAGTGGCGATACTCGGCGTGTCGCGCTCGGCGATGGCGCCTGTCTGGGACGGCGAGGCATTCCAGCCCCGTTTAATGCTGCCGTTTTCCCTGTCCTACGACCATCGAGTGATCGACGGTGCAGCGGCCGTACGCTTCACGGTGCGCTTGGGCGAGATCTTGAAAGAGGTGCAAGGCCTGCTGCCGGAGGACCTACGCGGATGAGCGATGCGACGACGGTGCAAGCGGATCTGGTCGTCCTGGGCTCAGGTCCCGGCGGTTACACGGCTGCGTTCCGTGCCGCTGACCTCGGTCAGGACGTCGTGCTCATCGAGCGCGATCCGAACCTGGGCGGCGTCTGCCTCAACGTGGGCTGCATTCCCTCGAAGGCTCTGCTACACGCGGCCAAGGTAATCGAAGAGGCCCATTCGATGGCCGAGTTCGGTGTACGCTTCGCCGATCCGGAGATCGATACGGATCGCCTGCGTCGCTGGAAGAACGGCATCGTGCGCCGCCTCACGGGGGGGCTCGATCAGATGGCCAACAAGCGTGGGGTGCGGGTGGTGCACGGCTATGGTCGTTTCGCCTCGCCGAACGCCCTCCAGGTAGTGGGCGATGAAGGCACCACCCGCGTCGAGTTCCAGCAGTGCATCATCGCTGCCGGCAGTGAGCCGGTGCGATTGCCCTTCATCGATCATGACGACCCGCGCGTCATGGACTCCACCGATGCCCTTGAGCTCGAGGAGCTACCCGAGCGCATGCTGGTGGTCGGTGGCGGCATCATCGGTATGGAGCTCGCAAGCGTCTACGACGCCCTCGGCGTGAAGGTGAGTATCGTCGAGCTCACCGATGGACTCATGCCCGGCGCCGACCCCGATCTCGTGCGGCCCCTGGCCAAGCTGATGGGTAGCCGCTACGAAGCGATCATGCTTGGCACCAAGGTCGTCGCCGCGGAGGGTACGGACGCTGGCCTGAAGGTCACCTTCGACGCAGAAGGTGCGCCAGAGCCACAGGTGTACGGGCGGGTGCTGGTGGCCGTGGGCCGTAAGCCGAACGGTGCCTTGATCGACGCCGAAGCGGCCGGCGTCGCCGTCGATGAGCGCGGCTTCATCAACGTCGATCGCCAGATGCGCACCAACGTGCCGCATATCTTCGCCATCGGCGACATCGTTGGGCAGCCGATGCTGGCGCACAAAGCCACCCACGAGGCGAAGGTGGCGGCCGAAGTGGCAGCGGGTGAGAAATCGTTCTTCGACGCGCGTGTGATTCCGTCCGTCGCCTACACGGATCCTGAGGTTGCTTGGGTCGGCAAGACCGAGCTGCAGCTGAAGGCTGAGGGTGTGGAGTACGGGAAGGGCAACTTCCCTTGGGCCGCGAGCGGGCGCTCCCTGGCCATCAATCGCAGCGAAGGGTTCACCAAGCTGCTGTTCGACAACGCGAGTGGCCGGCTGTTGGGGGCCGGAATCGTGGGCCCGAACGCAGGCGATCTCATCGCCGAGGCAGGTTTGGCCATCGAACTTGGCTGTGACGCAGCGGACATTGGCTTGACGGTCCATCCTCACCCCACCTTGTCGGAGACTGTGGCGATGGCGGCGGAGGTGTTCGAAGGTACGATCACCGATCTGTACCTGCCTAAGCGCAAGGCGCGCTGAGCGTCACGGACGGGGGAGATGGCGGGCGAGAAGCGCTCCCGAACCGGTGATCTGATGAATGCGGTCGCCCTGTTCGTGGCGGTGGTGGCGCTATACGTCGCGTGGGATCAGGCACGCATAGGGCGCAACCAACCGCATGCCGACGTCGTCCCTGTGCTGCGCATCGGTACCACTTACGTCACGGCCGAGAACCGCCAGGGCAGGCCCGTGCGACGGTTCAAGCTCGAGGTGACTAACGTAGCGATTGGGCCAGCTTACGTGGATACGGCGCAATGACGTATGGACGACCGACCCCTAGCCGGTGCGCAGAACTTCCTTGAGCTACAGCCCGACCCGACACGCTGCGGGACGACCCTTGGACCGAGAGCTACAGCGGTGCGCTTGGTGGCTACCTGCTCGGCGCCGGTGAGTCCCAGCCCGCGCTCCAAATGGACTGGCAGCGCTCAGAAGCTGTCGAGCAAGCCTTAAACGAATTCATGCCTCGCGTGTGGGCGATGCAGCTCGATCTGTGCTACTGCTCCATCTACGAGCGCTGCTGGGTCACGCGCTACAACGGCAGGGCTCGCCCGCAACCAGTGCCCCGCTGCGAGTAGTCCAGTTCCTGCGCGTGTTGAGCCTAGGCGGGCGCAAGCTCAACTTCTCGGGCCCGAGGCAGGCGAGCGCAAGTGCTAGGTCATCTGAATCCGGCGATCGTTGCTAGCCCACGGGCAGCCGTGTGTAGTGAAGGCTGCTTGTCGAACCCCGGAGTGAAGGTCGCATCCAACGCCGCATCGGCCTTGGCGGCTCGGAACACGTCGGTATCGCCTCGTCGAATACTCGCAAGACGCCGGAGCCCGTGAGTTCGACAGCATCGTCACGGTTCGAGCGTGAGCGAAGGGTCAAGGCGTTGGGGAGCGCCGGCTTCTGCTTCGGCCATCGATCGCGACCGCGGCCCCACGCACGTGATGTTCCAGACGTTCCGGGAAGGGTTCTCGACTGGTACTGTAGTGCGCAGCTCGCGTTGGGTGAGGTGTGCGGTCTGCCCGAAGTACACGGTTTCGACAGCCACCCTCGCTAGCGCTACGACGCGCACGGCGGTGGCATGCTCTGGCACTCTCGATTTGCGGCTGGAGCGGGTGAGCTTTGCCGAACCCGCGAGCTTGGCGCCAGGCCCGGACAGACGCTAGATCCCAAGGCGCCAACCTGACGCTAACCCCCACCTGCCCAAAGGTGCCCCGCAGCGACCCGTTTGTGAAGCGCTGATCCGCTACGCACGTCTCGGAAGCTGGCCGTAGCGTCGAGCTACCCTCACGCCCTTATGTCTAAGAAAAGTACACCAGGGGCACGATGATCCGCGCGATTCCAGAACGCCTACTTCCGGCTGCGGTCTTTTCTCTCTTGATGCTGACGATGACGGCGCACGCCGACCCCGTGATCATCCAGGTACACATGGACGATTGCGTCGATCTGCGGGAGGGCAGACCCGCGGACGATGTCGAATGGCTCGGCGGTGAGCCCAACGATGAGAACGGCACGGGCACGAACATCATCGACTGCTCCTTCGTCTACCGCGTAGACACGAGCGAGTGCAACGCAATCACGCCCTGCGACAACCTTGTGGTGAGTTTCTCCGGCGGCGGCATGAGGTGCGAGGCGGACGATATCGACCCCAATGCAATGCCGCCAGGCGGTGGGCAGGTGGATGGCTACGCCCAGCATCTCGACCGCTACATCACCGCGGGCAACTACCTCGTCGTGCAGGCCTGCGTGGTCGAGCCCGGGGATCGCGAGCGCCAGGTACGCCCCTCGAACCATTTGCCTTTTCATCTCGAAGCCAATCGCGTGAAGGCGCTGCTCGAGCGCATCCAGGTGGAACCGCGCATCGGTCAGGGATGGAACGGCAAGCATCTATTGCTGAGCGGGGTGAGCCACGGCCCAGCGGCACTGATCCTTGGTCTCGCCCGCTCCGACATGGAGCGCGACGCACGGGCGCTGTTTCGAGGCACGGTAAAATCCGGAATCTGCGCCTACGACGCGCCGCTCGATGCGATTGCTCGCGAGCGCGACTACGTGCTGGTCGAAGCGCCGCACTACTGCAACGGCGAGGGCAACGGCACGCGCGTCAACAACATCTGCAAGCGCTTCCGCGTCAATGTGCCACAAGGAGGGAGCTTCGCCTGCAACGAACTGCTGCCGGAGGGCGTCGGTGACGAGCAGTGCGCCACCCTGTCAGGGCCCGCGCCAGCCGGATGTGAGTTGATGAAGCGTGACTCGTTGGTGAGCGTTGGGCACGCGCCCTGGAGCGGTGCGGACTTCGGTCATGACATGTTCAAGATCGTCTCCTGCGCCTCTGATCCCCTCGATGTGTGCTTCAACGACCACAACCCCGACGACATGGAAGAGGTGGGTGTCTCGGGCCTACCGCACGACGGCCCCACCGAGCAGGCCATGCGCGATGTGTGTGACGCGCTCAACTCGCAGGGCAAGCGTTGTACCTTTGAGGCGAACGTGTTTCCAAGCGATGCCAACAATCCCGCGCACAGGATCTGCATCTCGCACCCCACAACGATCGAGTCGTGCAAGCGATGGTTCGAGAGCTACCTCTACTTCGATGCCTTCGACCACTACACCGCGTCGCCTCCGCGAGGTCAGAACGCCAATGATCTTCCGCCAACGATCGTCGAGATCGGCGTGCAGGTCGATCCCGAGGACGACGGTGAGTGGCGACCCTTCGAAGACCCCATCTACGCGGGCGGGTACTCTGAGGTGGCGGACGACTTCGACGTGCGGGTAATCGATGAGGGGCAGGGCATCTACGCGGGTTTGCAGGCGCTTCGCATCACCTCCCGCTCTCGCGCCGAAGTGAAGGTTCGCGGCTACGTCGATTTCGAAGTCCCGCTGTCCGCCCTCGGGGGCGAAGCGGTCGCGCTCGAGTTCCAGCTGTTCGTGCGCCAGGCGGTACGCGGCCTGGCCAAACTGGAGGTGGAAGTGTCCGGCGACGGTGGCAGCGCCTTTACGTTTTTGGGCCGCGTGCGAGCACGGGAAGCTGCCGATATCCAGGCCTTCCAGTCCCTATCGATCCCGTCCGCAGTGCTTGCGGGGCCAGGCCCCTTGCGCGTGCGCTTCTATGGCGAGGCATTCGAGGCGGGCGGAGACGGTGAGGACCTCAGCGCAGTGATCGACAACCTGTACGTAGGCATTCGCGAGCAAGGCGACGCGCCTTAGGAGGCTACTTCGTGCAGCGCGCCTTGATGAAGTCGTACTGCTTCTCGCCGCTAGTAAGGGCGATATCCGCGATCAGCTGGTCACCGGATCGCCGGTATCGAATCCGCTGCGGATAGTCGTGTTCGGCATTCTGGAACACGACGGCTTGCGCGTCTTGACCGATGGCTGGAAATGACCCGCCAGGCTGATTGGATGGGTAAGCGGTGAAGACTAACTCGCCGCTATCGTGCACGCGGATGCTCATGAGCTCGTAAAAGGACAACTTGCCTTCGCTAACGATGCTCGAGAAGCCGATTAACGTGGTGTCATCGTCACGTGACCAAGCCTCGATTGAACTGCCGTCCTCGGATTCCCAGCACCCAATGATCCAGAGCGGAAGCGTAAGTGTCTCGTCGGCCTGCACCGAGCCCGAATAAACGAGAAAGGGCAGCAGCACTGCGAGCAAGCACCGCCGGCTACCGGGTTGTTTCGAAAGCGTGCTCGCCACATTCCTCTCCGCGCTCAAAGCCTATTCGAGCCCTTGCTCAGGCTGCGTACAGCCTCCAGCACCCACGCCAGGAGGTCAAGTTTGCGCAAGCTCGCCGGGCTGACGCGCGGTGTGATGGCAACGCAGCACCACCACGTTCTACACCTCGCGCAGCTTCCACTTCCCGCGGCGAAACAGCACGAACGCCGCAATCGACAGCACTGTTTCGCACCCGATCACCGCCGCGAAGACCCCATTCGGTCCAAGCCCCGCCGAGATTGCGAGCAGCCACGCCATGGGCAACTGCATGACCCAGAACACGACGAAGTTAATCCGCATGGGAGTGTAGGTGTCCCCAGCCCCGTTGAAGGCCTGGATGAGCATCAGCCCCAGGGAAAAGGCGCCGAGGCCGATACCCAAAAACCTCAGTGCGGCGATGCCGTAGCGCAGGGCCTCCCCGTCGTCGATCAACAGAGCGATCAACCAAGGCGCGATAAGCGCGATCAGAAGGCCAGCAGCTGCCATGACCACGAAGGTGAAGCGCGATGCAAGCCACACGGCATCCTCCGCCCGCTGCGGCTGCTTGGCGCCGAGGTTCTGGCCGACCATGGTGGCGGTCGCATTGCCAAGCCCCCACATGGGCATGATCACGAAGTCGACGATGCGGATGGCGATCGTATAGCCCGCCACGGCGCCGCTGCCGAAGGTGGCGACGATGCGCATGAGGAAGATCCAGGCAGAGGTGGCGAACAGAAATTGGGCGATGGCGCCGGAGGCGACGTAGATGAGCCGCCCCATCAGGCGCGGTCGTGGCAGGAGGGACCCGAGGCTCAGATGGACCGCCTGGGTGCCACCGAACAGATGCCAGCACTGGTAGAGCACTCCGGTGGAGCGACCGATTACGGTGGCCACTGCGGCGCCGGTCACGCCCATCGCGGGGAAGGGACCTAGGCCGAAGATCAGCAGCGGGTCGAGCACGATGTTGATCGCGTTGGAGAGCCACAGGGCGCGCATCGCGATAGCGGCGTTGCCGGCGCCGCGGAACACGCCATTGATGACGAACAGGGCGAGTACGGACACGGCGCCGCCGAGCTGGATCGTCGTGTAGTGGCGACCGGTCTCGATCACCGTCTCGTCGGCGCCGATCAGCGCCAGGAGTTCGTCGGCAAAGTTGAAACCGACGAGGGCGATGACGAGGCCGAGGACGCCGCACAGAAGTAACACCTGGCCGCCCACGTCGGCCGCCGCTTTCGGGGCGCCTTCGCCAACCCGTCGCGCAACCATCGCCGTCGCCGCCGAGGCGAGGCCGATGGCCACTGCGTAGATTAGCGTGAGCATCGCCTCCGTGAGGCCAACGGCGGAGACCGCCTCCTTGCCGAGGCGTGCGACCAGCACGATGTCGACCAGGGCGAACACGCCCTCGAGCAGCATCTCCGCCGCCATGGGGATGGCGAGCAAGGTGAGCGTGTCGGCGACGGGCCCCTGGGTGGCGTCGGCGGTCTCGTTGCGCAGGCTGCGGCGGATCGTGTGCCACGTCCGCTGCCCCCAGGAGGACGGTGCGGCGGGGATGTCTGTAGGCGATGCCATGACGAGGAACGTCCATGCGTAGCGGCGGCAGGCGAACCTCTGATCGGCGTGCCGCGGGGGCGAGTGGGGGAGCGCGTCAGTTGGAGCGCCGGCAGTATAAGATCGGCCAGGTGGACCGCCAAGTCGCGGGTACCTACGAACTTACCTGTGCTTTTTTCGCCGTGGGAGGCTCATGCGGATGTCGCAGACTATTTTTACGAAGATCATCAAGCGGGAGATACCCGCCGACATCGTCTACGAAGACGACCACGCTCTGGCCTTCCGCGACATCGCGCCCCAGGCGCCGCTGCACGTGCTGGTGATCCCCAAGGAGCCCATCGACATGCTGTCCTCGGCGCAGTCCGAGCATCAGGCCGTGCTGGGCCACCTGATGCTGACGGCAGCCAAGGTGGCGCAACAGGAGGGCTACGGCGACGCCTTCCGGCTGGTAGTGAACAACGGCGAAGGCGCGGGGCAGACCGTTTTCCACCTGCACCTGCACGTGCTCGGTGGTCGCTCGCTCAGCTGGCCGCCGGGCTAGTGGGCCGCTTGGTAGTTAAGGCAACGCTCAGTCTGCGTAGGGGCAGCGTCGGCAAGGCGCATCGCGCAGCCAATGGCATCGCCATTGGCAAGCGATGCAACGCCACGATGGCGCCCGTGCTACTCGCTGAGTGTCACCTTGTTTACCAAGCGGCCCACTAGGAGCCGGGCTCGTAAGGAGAGGGGCGGTCGAGCGGTGGATGGAGCCGCCCGACCGGGGCGTTAGTGCGAATGGGCTTTAGAGTCGCCGATCCACCCAGTGGCCTAACCACCAGTCGACGCTCACGTAGCGTCCGCCGCCCATGAACAGCAGCACCAGCAGCATCACGAAGTAGGTGGTCGCGAACTCGATGCCGCTGTTGAGCTTGACGAAGCTGCCGTGGGCGTTTAGCCAGCTCCAGCGGCCGTTCGCTTGCATGATCTCTTTGCCCTTGGCCAGGCGCTCGGAGGCGGCGATCGTGCGCTCGTTCACGTTGTAGCACTTCACGAACTTCACGAACGCGCTCGCCTGCGCACGCTCGTTCGTGCCTTCGATGCACACGGGCGAGGGGTTGGACGGGGCGATCGCCGCCCAACCGTTGTCCCAGTGTACGGACACGGCCGCTACCCACATGGTCACGAGCAGGGGAATTGCGATCACCCGCACAGCCACGCCGAAGAAAAGCAGGATGCCGCCCAGGAACTCCGTCCACGTGGCGAGGAACCAGCTCAGGGCCGAGGGCAGCACGCTGAAGGGGAACGGGAAGTCCTCCTGGATATGCATGAAGAAGTTGTCCCCGGTGAGCTTGGTGTAGCCGGAGGAGAGCATCACGGGCGTTAGGTAGAGACGTATTGCTAGCGGGGCGAGGCCGTCCAGGTGCCTTAGGGCACCGAAAGCCATCACGTAGATGCGGTTGAAAGCCTCGATGAATGCCAGCATGGGTCCTCCGTGGAACGCTTATCGATGGGATCAGTTATCGGGACAGGCGCCGAGGATGATGTCCCGCGCGCGCAGTGTCTTTAGGATGTCTGCACCCCCCTGCACTACCACCTGCGGCTCGGGGTGACCCAGCTGCTGTGCAATGGCGATGAGAAGTGCGCGCCCCGTGCGCTCCCCCGGTGCCGCTCGCAGCTGTTCCAGCAGCTGAGCGGTGACCGGGTTGATCTCCATGAAACCCACCTTGTCCGCGCGGTCGCGGTAGACGACGAGGAAGGTCGGTTGGGCGCTGGGAGCGTCGGGTTGGAACTTCGGTGAGATGCGGTGCACGGGGTACTGGTAGGCCAGGGGCCAGGCCACGGGAGAGAGCACGGGATGGCCGTCGAGAAGGTCACCGTTGGGATCGGCGGCCGTCTCATCTATCTCCGCCGGGTCAATCGACAGGGCGAGCTCTACCCACTCGTAGTGGGCGAGTTCGAGCAGAAATGGTGGATCGTCCGCCGTCGGTTCGTGGCTCTCCTGCAGGTAGCGCAGAAACTCCTCGGGCACCCTAGGGAACAGCGCCGTGCGGGCGATATGGCGCGAGAAGTAGGCGCGCGTGAGGTGCCGCCAGGCGGCTTCGCCGTCGGGCTTTGCCCGGTACAGGGTGCGGATGACCGGGAAGGTGGACCCGATCAAGCCCGTGATGTTGTTGAACAGCAGATCGCGGTAGACCTTGATGCGCCGGTCTTCGATGTCGCTTGGCGCTGGGTGCTTGTCTGGGCGGCGAATGTGGGCGGTGAGGCCGTACTGCAGCTGTTGGAAACGAGGGCGCTCACTGAGCGGCTCCTGGGAGGTGTAGCCCTCAGCCACGGCGAGCGGCCTCCGCGCCCTCGCTGTCGCGCTGAATTCCGCGGATCTGCTCCACCTCGCTCAGCAGCTGCTGCAGTGGCGGGATGTTGAAATCGCGCTCGAGCAGGGTTGGCACAACGCCAAAGCGGGCATATGATTTTCTTAGGAGGTCCCATACCGGATCGCACACGTCGCTGCCGTGAGTGTCCACGCGCAGATCCTCCGCCTCTACGTAGTGCCCGGCGATGTGGAAGTAGACCACGCGATCGGCGGGCATCGCCGCGAGGTAGGCCTCGGCATCATAGCGGTGGTTGATGCTATTGACGTAGACGTTGTTGATGTCGAGCAGGAGATCGCAGTCGGCTTCTTCGAGTACGGCGTTGATAAAGTCGGTTTCGCTCATCTCCTGTCCCGGCGCAGCGTAGTAGGAGACGTTCTCCACCGCGATGCGCCGCTCGAGCACCTCCTGTACGCGGCGGATGCGCCCCGCCACGTAGTGCACCGCTTCCTCCGTAAAGGGGATGGGCAGCAGGTCGTAGAGCTGGCCGTCGTCGCCGCAGTAGCTCAGGTGGTCGCTGTAGAAGCGGATGCCGTGCTCGTCGAGGAATGCCTTCAGCTGGCCGAGGAAGGTCTCGTCCAACGGCGCCGGTCCACCGATCGAGAGGGACAAGCCGTGAGAGACGAAGGGGTAGCGCTCGGTGAAAAAGCGCAGCTTGCGCGCGAGGGCGCCGCCCACCCCCACCCAGTTCTCCGGCGCGACCTCCATGAAGTCTACGGTCGGTGGGGTGGCCATCGCCTTGGTGAGAAAGTCCCTGCGCAAGCCCAGGCCGGCGCCTGCGACGGGGTAGCGTCGTGTCTCGGGGTGGATGCCCTGCAGGGCGCTGCTGTCGGTAGTTGCGGCCACACGGAACTCCTCGAGGCTCAAGGGTTCGGGCGGCAGCGCCACGCTGCCGCCCGACGGGGTCAGCCATAGGTTCGACCCGCTTTGAGCAATTGTATTCCGGGTTGCTTCGAATGCCGATGGGTTACAGCGCCGAGCGGCACTTGGCCCCGGCGCAGGGGTCGGCCCGGTGGGCGAGGAGCCCCATTCAGGGGCTCTGGATCAGCCCTCGCAGCGTCTGCAGATAGCGTTGTTCGTCAGGCACTTGGCCAGCTCTTTGGGCGTCCCATAGGGTGCGTCCTAGTACCTCTAGCATCGCGTGTTCGGCTCCGTGGAGGCCGCCGAACTGGGCGCTGAGTCGCTCGCGCACCTGGTTGATGCCGTTCGGGCGGTTGGTGGCGCACTGCTCACGAATCGCAAGGTGTAGGGACATGTGCAGGAAGGGATTGGCCTGGCCCTCCTCAGGCGTCCAGTCTCGCTCCAAGGTCTCGGGTGCTTCGACCAGCGCGTGATACTCCGGGTGCTCGCCCACAACGTCGACGATTTGCGCTTGCAGGGGCTCGAGGGGAGAGCCCCTGCGGGCCCGTTGCCAGGCGTCTTGGTACATGCCGCGCAGGGCCGTTCGGTCGTTGGAGAAGATCATTCCGTAGCCCTCGGGAGAAGGTCTGAACCGTGTTTATGGTTTTGTTAGTTAGCGTTGTTTTTGTCTTGCGAGCGACTCTCGAAGGGCCATGCCATCAGCAGGATCGCAAGGACCAGGAACGTACCCGGCGCTAAGGCGAACACTGGCAGCGGTGCGTGTGCGAATAGCACCCAACCCGTGCTGGGGTCGTGCGTAATCATGTCGAGGTCTCCGAGCAGCCGTCCCGCACCAAGGACTTCACGCACCGTGCCAGTGCTCAAGGGCAGCAACAGTACAGCGCCGAGCGGTTCGCCACCGCGCTCGGTGGCAGTCTCTCCCTCTTCACGGCGCCCGGGCAGCAAAGCGTAGGTGCCGGCGATAAACGGGGCGTACGGCCCAAGAGCTACGCGCAGTTCGGGCGCGAGCCACTGTAGTACCAGATCCAGCACGCTCACCCAAGCCGCAGCCACCATAATGCCAGTGCTCCATGCGTGCAGACTTGGCAAGCGAGCGGCGACGAGCGCAGACAGGCGTTGGCTCAGCACGAGCGTGCTTGCCGCGACGCACGTCACCGTGAGCCCCGTGAGCGCGCTGTTGGCGAGCATGCACAGGGGCGCCATCGCAACGACGCGCAACGTGCCTGTAGCTGAAGCGCGCAGGGCATTCATGGGGCAGACGCTGGTAGCTCGACGCTGGCCGCGAGCAACAGGGCGTGCAGGGCGGCCCGAGAGGTCACGGTGGCGCCGGTGATCTGATCGACCTCTCCCCCATCGCGCCTAAGGCGCCATCGCTGATCGCCAGCATCAACGATCCTGTTCGTGAAACGGCGCAGCCAATCGGAGTCGACTAGACGGCGACCGAGGCCTGCCGTCTCGCGCTGGGTTAGCACTCGCGTGCCGAGCACCCGACCGTCCGCCGCGAAGGCGACCCTCAAAACGATCTGGTCCACGTAGCCGGTGGCGCGCGCATCCACCACCAGCCCCACCTGCCGATCGCCTGTTCGCAGGGGCATGGCCTGCACGAGGGTCGCGTTTAACCCTGGGGTCGGCGGACGCGTGCGCAGCTCTTGGACTGCATCGAAAGGGTCGTTGTCGAAGGTGACTGGGGCGGCGAGGGCCGCGAGGTCGCCCAGGGCTGCGCGGCGTTCTCGTTGCCGAGTCGGTTCCGCCAACAGCGCCTGGACCACGAGCACGGCGGCGGCCAGAGTAAGGCCTAGCAGCAGGGTTAGTGGTCGCGGTCGCTCAGCGCTCATTGCCCACCACCCGTGGACGGGTCCAGCGATCGATCAACGGCACAATGAGGTTCATCAGCAGCACGGCGTAGGCAACCCCGTCAGGATAGGCCCCGAATCGTCGGATAAGCACGCTTAGGGCGCCAACGCCGAGTCCGAAGACAAAGCGCCCGGGTGGGGATGTGGCCCCGGAGACGGGGTCCGTAGCGATGAAGAAGGCGGCGAGGGCCGTGGATGGCACGGCAAGGTGAAATAGTGTGCTCGCATTATTGTCGGGAGCGTTCGCACTCAGGAAGGTGGCTGTGAACGCGACGCCTGCCAGCACGCCGAGCGGTGCATGCCAGGTGATGGTCCCACGCCAGAGCAATCCAAGTCCACCTATAACAAAAGATAGGCTTAGAAGGTCCCAGCGTGGGCCGTAGGCCGCGCTGAAGGCATCTGCATCGCGAATCTCAGACACCATCATCATCTGGGAAAGGCCATCCTGCAGGCGATCGAGCGGCGTCGCGCCGGTCATCGCATCGATTTGTGTGAGATCTTCCGGTAGACCACCAATGAATACCGATAGGCTATGCGCTAGGGAAGCGCTGCCGGCAGCCTCGTCAGGGTAGCCCGCGAGCTGGGCAGGGAAGGCGAGTAGGACGGCGGCATAGCCGACCATCGCTGGGTTGAAGGCGTTATGACCGAGTCCACCAAACAGCTGTTTGCCGAGCACGATGGCGATACCCGCCGCGCTGGCGCTTACCCAGATAGGGGTCAACGGTGGTAGGCAGAAGGCGACGAGTAGGGCCGTGACTACGGCGCTCCCGTCGCCGATCGGAGGGTGCCAGCTCTGCGCGTTGCCTAGCCAGCGCGCGCCAAGGAGGTCGCTCGCCAGGGCCACGGTCACGGTGCTCGCGAGGTTCAAGGCCAGTCCCGGGCCGAAGCACAGGAGGTGGATTGCCGCGGCAGGCAGCAGAGCGATGCAGACCGGTGCCATCACGCCGATGACCTGACGCGTAGGGGTGAGGTGAGGAGCGGCTCCCGACGCGAAGCGCATGCTGTGCTACGAGTCCGTGCCCGGGGTGCTGCGTGTGCGCCGTCGTGCGCGCGCTCGCTCCACCGCGGCGCGGATGACCGCCTGGCGATCGTCTTCGTTCGCTTGGGTCCGGGGGCGTCCTGGGACGTGATTGACCGCAGCCGCCTCCTTGGAAATCTCCGGCGTCGGTCGTGCCGTCTGCGCTGCCCGACGGGAGGCACGCGCGGCCTGCGCTCGCTCGTCCGTGGCGAGGCGGGCGTTGCGCTGCTCGAACAAGCTGCGCCAGCGGTCAGCGCGCTGCACCTCCCGCTGCGCTCGCGCTAGCCTACGCTTGGACTGACGGAACGCTTCGGTAAGCGGTATCTGGCTAGGGCATACGGTGTCGCAGCTGCCGCACTCAATGCAGTCGACGATGTGCAGGGCGGTGGCGCCCGGTACATCGTCCGCCTGGAGTTGACGAAAAAGCTCCTGTGGTTGGAGACGGGCGGGGCAGACCGACGCGCAGTCACCGCAGCGGATGCAGGGCAGGGTGCCCTGTCGCCGTCGCGCAGCGTGCGTGCGCACATCCGTGAGGACCAACAGGCCGTTGCTGGCCGCAGTGATCGGTGCCTCATCGCTCGCCATGGCGATGCCCATCATGGCGCCCCCGACCACTAGGCGGCTGGCCCCCTCACGGTAGCCACCGGCACCGTGTTCGATCAGATGGGCGATCGATGAGCCCAGGGGCGCGATGACGTTGCCCGGCTGGGCGACGCCCGGGCCTGCGATGCTGATGATGCGCTCGGTGAGTGGTTGGCCTTGACGCACGGCGTCGTCGAAGGCAGCGGCTGTGGCGACGTTGAAGCTTACGTAGCCTGCGTCCACGGGCCAAGTCTCGGTGGGCACCTCGACGCCGAACAGGCGCTCGATGAGCTGCCGTTCCCCGCCCGCGGGGTAGCGCGGGGCGACGGGGATGACCTCCAAGCACGGGTCCCCTGCTTCGGCGACTGCCTCTGCCATCGCAGCGACGGCTGCGGGCTTGTCATCCTCTAAGGGCAGCACGCAGCGCTCGGCACCGCAAGCGTGCAAGAGGAGCCGGGCGCCGCGCACGATCTGCGCGGAGTAGGACTGCATCAGCCATTGATCGCAGGTGAGGCTTGGGTCGCACTCGGCACCGTTGACGATGAGCGTGTGCACGCCAGCCGCTGCGGCCAGCTCGAGCTTCGTTACGGTGGGGAACTGCGCACCTCCCATGCCCATTAGGCCCGCTTCGCCCGCGCGCGCGCGCAGGGCGGGCGGGGGCGCTTGTTCGGGCGCCGCGATCGGCGCCAGCCATGGCGCATGGTCTTGGGGTTGCGTTGCGATCACGATGCAGCGGGCGTTCTCCACCACGGGATCGATCACTGGATGTTCACCAAGCGCGAGTACGGTGCCCGCCGCGGCGGCGTGCAGAGACAGGGCGGAGCCAACGGGGCCTTCTGCCAAGGTCTCGCCGAAGCGCACTTGATCGCCAACTTTCACCACGGGCGTTAGCGGCCACCCTCCTGGGTGGTGCAGGGGAAAGGCTAGGCGTTCGGGCAACGGCACGCGGCGCAGGCCAGCCGGTTCCTCCGCAGAGCCCTGAAGCACCTCGGGCGCAAGGGCCAAGCCAGGGCGAAGGCCTTGCCACCATGTGCTGAGGCTCACGAGGGGCTTGCCTCATCGGACAGCGGTGGTGCGGGCACTAGCTCGATGCAATCGACGGGGCACGGCGGCAGGCATAGCTCGCACCCGGTGCAGTCCTCGGCCAGCACGGTGTGCATCAGCTTAGGCGCGCCGACGATGGCATCGACGGGACAAGCGTTGATGCACAGGCGGCATCCGATGCAGCGGCTTTCGTCGATGCGCGCGAGCTGGAGGGGGCCGTGCGTGCCGTGCGCGGGATTCAAGGGAATCGGTGCGCGACCGAGCTCCCGCGCTAGCAGCGCGATCGTTGCCTCGCCACCCGGCGGGCAGCGGTTGATCTGGGCTTCGCCGCGCGCCATCGCCCGCGCGTAGGGTCGACAGCCGTCGTAGAGGCACTGGCGGCACTGTGTTTGTGGCAGCAGGCGGTCCAGGCGCTCGGTCAGCGCCGCGGTCGCGTCGGCGGGCGGCGCTGCCGATCTGCGATCGAGGGTCAGGGCAAAGGCAGTGAGGATCCCCGTGAGCACGAGGCAAAGCAGTGTCAGCATGTGTCGTCACCTGTCCTGCGCATTAGGCGCCGCCTAGGCCGAGAACGGCCATGCTGGCGATCGCCGTGCTGAGGAGCAACGCAGCGCTCAGGCTGACCGCGTTGGGTAGACCAGCGCTCAGGAGCCGTCCGTGCCATCCGGCGAGGGTGATGGTGGCAGCACCGTAGCCAGCGCCCAGGGCGAGCGCATTGAAGGTGGCGTGCGCCACGGAATCGCTGTTTACGGTAACCATCGAGAGGACGACCAGCTGAAGCAGGTACCCAGCGCCGATCAGACCCTGGGCGACGATGCGCTCACCCAACACCGGGTGACGATCGCTGACAAGGCGTTGCGCGAGGGCGCTCGACGCAAGACACAGGGCCGACCAAAGCAGCAGGCGCAGGGCTGTGGCATCCGCCGGCTGAAGGAGCCAACGATCTGCGGCAAAGGCCACAGGTGCCGCCGCCACCAGGGCGAGCAGCGTGCTCGCAGCATGGGCGCAGGCCGTATCCAGGCGCCCCCCAGTGGCAAGGGCGGCGCCAAGCCCGATCGCCTGCGTTAGCAACAGATTGCGCAGGAGGGCGAGAGAAATAAAGGCGGAGACGAGGGATTCCACGGCCGGCCCCTAGGCAGCCGGCTCGCGACCTGCCTCGAGCATTTGCTCCACTGCCGCCGCATCCACGCGCGTCATCAGCGCCTTGAAGGGGGCTATCTCCGTGCCGAGCAGCGGCGTGTGCGCATCCTCCCAGGTCAGCGGTTCGATACGCAGGAATGCCTCGGACTGCTTGGCCACCGACGGCAACACGGGCTTGAGCCAGACCAGCAGGGTGCGGAACAGGTTCAAGCCTTGCGTGCAGATCGCCTGCACCTCATCGAGGCGATCGGGGTCCTTGGCCAATACCCAGGGCTTGTGGTGATCCACGTATTGGTTCGCCCGGTCGGCGAAGGTCATTATCTCGCGCATCGCGCGCGAGAATTCGCGTTGCTCGTAGGCTTGAGCTACGGACTCGCTGCCCTCGACAAAAGACCTGTAGAGGGCTTCGTCGGGTAGCGCGTTTGCCAGGCGACCGTCGAAGCGCTTGGTGATGAAGCCGGCGCAGCGGCTCGCAATGTTGACGAACTTCCCCACCAGGTCCGAGTTTACGCGCGCTACGAAGTCATCGAAGGCGAGGTCGATGTCGTCGATGCCGGGGCCCAGGCGCGCCGCGTAGAAGTAGCGCAGCCACTCGGGATTCAAGTGGTCGATATAGGTGCGGGCGCGTACGAACGTGCCGCGACGCTTTGACATTTTCTGGCCGTTCACGTTGACGAAGCCGTGCACGTGCACGTTGGTCGGCAGGCGGTGGCCGGAGCCATACAGCACCGCCGGCCAGAACAGGCAGTGGAAGTAGAAGATATCCTTGCCGATGAAATGGTGTAGCTCGGCGCCGCTGTCCGCGCCCCACCAGGCCTCGAAGTCCAAGCCCTCGCGTTCGCACAGGGCTGTGAAGCTCGCCATGTAGCCGACGGGGGCGTCGAGCCACACGTAGAAAAACTTGCTCGGGTGACCGGGGATCTCGAAGCCGAAGTACGGCGCGTCGCGGCTGATGTCCCAGTCGCGCAGTTCGCCGTTCAGCCACTCGTCGAGCTTGGCGCGCACCTCCCGGCTGACCGCGCCCGTGTCCAGCCAGGACTTGACCTTCTCAGCGAAATGCTCGAGGCGGAAAAACAAGTGCTCGCTGTCACGCTCGACCGTCGGCGTGCCGGAGATCACCGACACCGGTTCGATCAGTTCCGCCGGGCTGTAGGTGGCGCCGCAGTTCTCACAGGAGTCGCCGTACTGGTCTGGCGTCTTACACACCGGGCACGTGCCCTTCACGAAGCGGTCGGGCAGGAACATCTGCTCTTGCTCGTCGTACGCCTGGCGAACGTTGCGGCGAACAATGTGCTCCCCCGCATCCAAAGACGTGAAGACCTCTCCCACTAGGCGCTCGTTCTCGGGCGAGTGGGTGGAGTGGTAGAAGTCGAAGCTAATGAGCATGTCGGCGAAGTCGCGCTGATGTTCCTCTCCGAACTGCTGCGCCATCACCTCCGGCTCCAGGCCCTCGTTGCGGGCGCGAAGCATCACCGGCGTGCCGTGGGCATCGCTGGCGCAGACGTAGTAGCAGTCGTGACCTTGCATGCGCTGGAAGCGGGCCCAGATGTCCGTCTGCACCACCTCCAGGAGGTGGCCCAGATGAATGGGACCGTTAACGTACGGCAGGGCGCTCGTGATGAGGATCTTTCGGGGCGTGCTCATGAGGTGTCCGACGCGTTGGGGCGCGAAGTCGACCAGTATGCCACAAGCCTGGGCAGGCCCCGTCCGCCTGCAGGGAAACCGAACCCTAGGAAGGCTCGCTCACGAAGGACTCGAACTTGCTCTTGTTCATGGCCTTCTCGTACGCCTCGCGGGGCTCGATCTGGCGCTCCTTGAGCAATGCCATCAGGGCACTGTCCATGGTCTTCATGCCGAGGTTGCCCCCGGATTGCATGGCCGTTTCCAGCTGATCCAGCTTGCCCTGACGGATCAGGTTGCCCACCGCCGGCGTGCTCACCATGATCTCGAGGGCGGCCACCCGACCCTTGCCTCCGGCTTTCTTGCATAGCTGCTGGGAGATCACGCCCTTTAGCGAAGTGGAGAGCATCGAACGTATCTGCGATTGCTTGTCTGCGGGAAAGGTGTTCACGATGCGGTCGACCGTAGAGGCGGCACCGTTCGTGTGCAGGGTTCCCATAACCAGGATGCCCGTCTCCGCGGCGGTCACCGCGATGCCGATGGTCTCCAGGTCGCGCATCTCACCGACTAGGATCACGTCTGGGTCTTCGCGCAGGGCCGAGTGCAGGGAGGCGGCGAAGCTCTTCGTGTGCGAGCCCACCTCGCGCTGACTCATGAGGCACCCGCGCCGCTCGTGGGTGAATTCGATCGGGTCCTCGATGGTGAGGATGTGGCCCTTACGTTCCTTGTTGATGAAGTCGATCATCGCCGCCAGCGTGGTGGACTTGCCCGAGCCCGTCTTGCCGGTGACCAAGACTAGTCCTTGCTTGTGCCGACACATTCCCTGGATCACGTCGGGCAGGTTGAGCTCCTCAAGCGTCAAGGCCTGGGACGGAATGGCGCGCATGACCGAGCCGATTCCGCCGATGTGTCGAAACACGTTCACGCGGAAACGCGAGAGGCCCTCGATCTCGTAGGCGAAGTCGGCGCCATCGTGCTGGTCGAAGAGCGTCTGCTGGCGCGCCGGCATAATCGAGAACAGGGCTTCGCGCAGGGCCACGGGCGAGAGCTTCTCGTCGGACAGGGGCTCGAGATCGCCGTAGCGTCGCACGCGCGGTGGATCGCCGGCGAGCAGGTGCAAGTCGGAGCCGTCCTGCTCGATCATCGTGCGCAGGAAGTGATCGATGCTGAGCTTCTCGCCAGTGCTGGCGGTGCTGCTGGTGCTCATGCGCTTTTCTCCCCCTGCTGCATCTGGGGTAGCAGGTCGAGATCGGTGACGTAGCGCTCGAAGGGCTTCTTATTGGCGGCGTAGAGGAAGGCCTCGTCGGGGTCGACGCTCTTCGCCTTCACCGCTTCCAGCAGGGCCTGATCCATGAGCTGCATGCCCTGATCACCGCCGGTTTGGATGATCGAGGGAATCTGGTGCGTCTGGTCCGTGGTGATCAGCTTGGCGATGGCGCGGTTGGTGACCATGATCTCTTGCACGGCCGTGCGCCCGCGCCCGTCGGGGGTCTTCAGCAGGATTTGGCTGACCACGGCCTGTAGGCTCTGGGATAGGAAGGCCTTGGTCTGCTCGCGCAGTTCCGCGGGCAGGGCGTCGAGCACGCGATCAACGGTTTTGACAGCCCCCGTGGTGTGCATCGTGCCTAACACCAGATGCCCGGTCTCTGCGGCGGTCATCGCCATGGAGATGGTGACGGGGTCGCGCATCTCACCCACCAGGATTACGTCCGGATCTTCACGCAGGGCCGCGCGCAGTCCGTCGGCAAAGCTCTGTAGATGGGAGCCCACCTCACGCTGGATCACCTGCGACTGCTTGCTCGGGTGAACGAATTCGATCGGGTCTTCGAGCGTGAGAATGTTGAGCTTACGCGTCTCGTTCAGGTGATTGATCATCGAGGCGAGAGTGGTCGACTTCCCCGTGCCGGTGGCGCCTGTGACTAGGATCATGCCCTGGTGCAGGTCGCACAGCTTCTCGATGATCGGCGGCAGATTCAGCTTCTTCATGCTGGGGATGTCGTTGGGGATGTGCCGCAGGACAGCGCCAACCCCCGTCGCTTTGTGGAAGACGTTGGCACGAAAGCGTGTGCCCTCCGCCGTGACGTAGGAGAAGTCGAGGTCCTCGCCCGCGGCCAGGCGCGACTGCTGCTGCGTCGTGAGCACCTCGCTGATGTAGGTGTTCAGCTCCGTCGCGCCGAGGTCACGGAACTTGATCGGGATCAAGTCGCCGCGCATGCGGAGCATCGGCGGCACGCCCACGGCGAGGTGCACATCAGAGCAGCCTTGCTGCAGGCCAAGTTTCAAGAAGGCGTCGATACGGGCCATTCAGGTCAGTCCTCTTCGGCGGGCCGGTCGCTCAGCTTTTCCATCAGCCGCGACAGGTCGCGGGCGACGTACTCCATCGTTTGGTAGCGCCGGTCCGGCTGCACCATCATCAGCCGCTTGACCAACTCGGCGACAGAATCCGGGAGATCCGGATTCACCTCGTCCACCGGCTTAGCCGTGCCCTGAACGTGGGCGTACATGACGGCCATCTGATCGCCTTCCGCGTAGGGCGGGCGACCGGTGAGCAGCTCGTAGAGGATGACGCCGAGGGCGTAGATGTCCACGCGCTGGTCAATCTCCTTGCCCAAGATCTGCTCCGGCGCCATGTACTTCGGCGAGCCGATCACATAGCCGGTCTTGGTCAGGTCCGTCTCCGCATTCATCACTGATGAGACGCCAAAGTCCACGATCTTCACAAGATCTGCCTCATTCACGAGGATGTTGGCGGGCTTCAGGTCGCGGTGAACGATCTGCTCCTGGTGCGCCACGGTCATGCCCAGAGCCACGTCGTGGGCGATGCGCAGGGCGCGCAGCATGGGCACGGGCTGTCGATCGGCCACCTCGGCGGTCAGGGGATTCGACGGGAAGTACTCCATCGATATCGCATTGAGGCCTTCGAGGGAGAGGAAGTCGTAGAGCCGGATCACGTTTCGGTGGGTGATCTTGCGCGCCAGGCGCACCTCCTGTACGAAGCGGCGCATGGTCTCCTGATCGTTGGCGATACTCTTGTTCAGGAATTTGAGCACTAGCTTTTCATCCACCACCGTGTCGCTCACCAGCAGCACCGTGCCAAAGGCGCCGCGGCCGATCTGCTTGATGAACTCGTAGCGCCCGTCGATCATGTCGCTGGGGTTGAGGTTGGCGATGTCGAAGCGCGACGCCGCAGCGGCGGCATCGGGCAGCGGCGGCGGCGTTTCCGTGGGCGATGGCTGTGTTTCGCCTAGCAGGGCTGCAAGGCCGCTCGCATCGGGTACTTCGGCGAGGAGCGTGCGCGAGGGGTTGCCGAACTGATTCGCGCTATCCGTGCTCAGCGTATCGGGGAAGCGCTGGTCGAGGCTGCGCACCGCGTCCTTGATCGCCAGGATGACCTCCGTGTCGCTGCTCGACTCGGCGGCGATCCGCGTGCGCAGGGTGGGCGCCAGATCCTTGTCCGCAAGGCGCACTACCGTATTGATCGCCTCGATCTTGACCGACTTGTCGGGCGCCTGAATCAGCGGCATCAAATGCGGCACCACGCGGCGGTCGCCGAAGGCGGCGAGGGCGCGGATCACCGCCGGGGCGGAACTGGGCGCTGTGCGCAGCATGTTGACCAGGGCTGGAACTGCCTTGCGGTCGCCGATCTTGGCCAGGGCGTCGGCCGCGCGCTCGCGCACCCACCAGTCGTCGTCTTGGGTTGCCTTGATCAGGTAGTCAAGGGCGCGCTTGTCCTCGGTAGTGTTAAGGATCTCGATGACTGCGCGACGGATTTCCTCGTCCGGGTCGTTGAACAGCGAAAGCACAGCATCCACCACGCGTGGACCGCCGATCGACGCCAACGCGTCCGTTGCCCGTGAGCGCACCCACCAGTCATCATCACGCAGGGCGGAAAGCAGGTCCTTCACGTTCTCAGCCGTGCCGATTTCGTTTAGCACTTCCACCGCCGAGCGGCGTGCGTACTCGTTCTCGTCTTTGAGTACGGCCACCAGATGCTGGGTGGTCTCCGGGTGATTTAGTTCGGTGATCACCTCGACGGCAGCGTTCTGCACATCGACGTCTGGATCTAACAGCATTTGGCACAGGCGCGTGATGTTGATCCGGTTGGGCATCCGCGCCATGCCGCGGATCGCGGCGCTGCGGACCCCGCGGTCCTGGTCGTCGAGCTGGCGGGCCAGGGCACTGGCCACGTCGTCGCGCGGGAAGCGGCCAACAATGTCGGTAATGCAGCGACGCACGTCGCGGTCGGCACCGGTAAGGCGGTCGAGGAGGTCCGGCACCAGCGATTCGTTGGCCAAATCACCGATGATGCGCAGCAGGGCCTCCTTGTCCTTGCCGTCCACCTCGTAGGCGTAGCGCAGGAGCTGGCGCACGTCCAGGCGGTCCTTCTGTGCGTCCAGCACCTCGAGCAGGCGCGAGCGCGCAACTTCCTGGTCTTCCAGGAGGTCGAGGAGGCTGTTCGGATCGTAGCTGCGCCGACTGGCCATCGCCCACGCGGCCCCTTGCACAACCTTAGGGTTGTCATTGCGCAGGGCGTCGCGGAAATGGCGAAGGGACTTTTCGTCGAGCAGGCGCCCGAGGGGCTCGATGAGCAGCATCATCTGCTGACGATCCGCATCGGCCAGGGTGCCGAGTAGGCGCGGCACGGCGCCTCCGCCCAGCTTGGCGATTCGTTCTACCAGCGAGTTGACCTGCTCCGGGGAGCCGTCGTCGAGCGAGGTGAGCTCGGCGATCAGCTTCTCCGCCTGCATGCCCGCAAGGAGTTTCATCTTTCCCTTAGATCTCCAGATGACACGCGAGGGTGGGCTGCAGGGGGCGACACGGGCCGGGGCGCACGCGGCAGCCGCGGCGCAGGATATTGCTACAATCGCCGACTTTCCCTGTCGCCGGTCGCAGCTTGAGCGCGCGTCGCCCTGATCTACACCAGAGCCTCACATGTCCGATCTTAGCAAATCCACGATCGATACCTTTCTAGACCAGTTCGCCGACGATTTCATTGATCTGCGCCTCGATGAGGCGGGTGCCGAGATCAGTGCCGAGCTCGAGGAGTCACATCTGAAGGTCCGCCTGGGCGTGGGCTTCCCCGTCGCCCGCCACCGCTACCGCTTAAGCGCCGCCCTGGAGGCTGCTCTGCGCGAGGCGTTTGAGGCGTTAGACAAGGTCACAATCGAGGTGCAGAGCAGCGTCCGGTCTCACGCCGTCCAGGCCAATTTGAAGCCTATCGACGGTATCGCGAACGTAATTGCGGTCGCTTCCGCCAAGGGCGGGGTCGGCAAGTCCACCACCGCGGCCAACATGGCCTTGGCCCTCGCTAGCGAGGGAGCCCGCACGGGACTGCTCGATGCGGACATCTACGGCCCAAGTCAGCCGCGCATGCTGGGACTGCGCGGGCGCCAGCCGACGAGCCCTGATGGCAAGCATGTCGATCCCCTGAAGGCCCACGGGATCGTCGCCATGTCGATCGGTTTCATGGTGGACGAGGCTACGCCAATGGTGTGGCGCGGTCCGATGGTGACCCAGGCCTTAAACCAGCTAATCGCCCAAACAAACTGGGGCGAACTGGACTACCTAATCGTTGACATGCCGCCCGGTACAGGCGACACGCAGCTCACGCTCGGTCAGCGCGTGCCCCTTAGCGGTGTGGTGATCGTGACCACGCCACAGGACATTGCCCTCCTCGACGCGCGAAAGGGCTTGAAGATGTTCGAGAAGATTAACGTGAACGTGCTGGGCGTGGTGGAGAACATGAGCACCCATATATGCTCGAAATGCGGCCATGAAGAACACATCTTCGGCAACGACGGCGGGCGGCGCATGGCCGAGGAGGATGGTGTGCCCTTCCTCGGCGCCCTACCGCTCGACATCCGCATCCGCGAGCAGGCCGATGGTGGCGTGCCGACCGTTATTGCTGAGCCTGACGGTGGGCTCGCCGACGACTACCGCCGGATCGCCCTGCGGGCGACCTCCCGCCTCGCCGCGCAAAAGCGAGATTACTCGCACCGCTTCCCGAATATCGTGGTGGAATGATGAGCATCAAATCCGATCGCTGGATTCGCCAGCAAGCACAAGAGCACGGACTGATCGAACCCTACGAGGCCGGTCAGGTGCGCACGGTTGAGGACCGTCGCGTGATCTCCTACGGCACGTCTTCCTACGGCTACGACGTGCGCTGTGCGCGCGAATTCAAGGTCTTCACCAACATCAACTCCGCGGTCGTCGATCCCAAGGCTTTCGATGAAAGCAGTTTTGTCGACATAAGCGCAGACGAGTGCATCATCCCGCCGAATTCCTTCGCCTTGGCGCGCACCGTCGAGTACTTTCGGATTCCACGTGACGTGCTAGTGATTTGCTTGGGTAAGTCGACCTACGCACGCTGCGGTATCATCGTCAACGTAACGCCGCTGGAGCCTGAGTGGGAAGGGCATGTGACTCTGGAGTTCTCCAACACCACGCCCTTGCCGGCGCGCATCTACGCCAATGAAGGCGTGGCCCAGGTGCTGTTCCTGCAGTCCGATGAGGCGTGTGAAGTGAGTTACGCTGATCGCGCGGGCAAGTACCAAGGGCAGCGCGGTGTGACCTTGCCCAAGGCCTAGCTGACGATCACCGCGCCGGAGCCTGAGCGGATCGAACCGACCTCGAAGGCATCCTCGTAGCCGTGCACGGCGAGGATATTCAACACCTCGGCGCTGCGCTCGCCCGGCACCGCCAGGATCATCCCCAGGCCGCAGTTGAAGGTGCGCAGCATCTCGTCGCGGGCAACGCTGCCGGCTTGCTGCAGCCAGTGAAAAACCGGCGAGAATGACCAGCTCTGTGCTTGCAGGTGAGCGTCCAGCGTGTCGCTCAGGATGCGTACGACGTTGCCTGGAATCCCGCCACCGGTGATGTGGGCGGCGCCGTGCAACGCGCCAGCCGCGTGTACGGCCAGCAGCGCCTTTACGTAGATGCGGGTGGGCGCCAACAGGTGCTCGCCTAGGGACAAGTCGTCGCTGGCCGCGGCGAGCGGCGCCTGCAGGTCCGCGCCGCTGTGCTCGATGATGCGGCGAATCAGCGAGTAGCCGTTGGAATGGGGGCCGCTCGAAGGCAGGGCGATGAGCGTGTCTCCTGAGGCCACCTGGCTGGCGTCGATCAGCTGGGCGCGCTCCACGGCGCCGACGCAAAAACCAGCCAGATCGTAGTCGCTTTCGGCGTACATCCCGGGCATTTCTGCCGTCTCGCCGCCGATCAGGGCCGCGCCGGCGAGGCGACAACCCTCGGCGATGCCGGCCACCACGTCGGCGGCCACATCCACGTCGAGCTTGCCGGTGGCGTAGTAGTCGAGGAAGAACAGAGGCTCGGCGCCCTGGACGATAACGTCGTTGACGCACATGGCAACGAGGTCGATGCCGATCGTGTCGTGGCGCTGCAGGTCGATAGCCAGGCGCAGCTTGGTGCCGACCCCGTCGGTCCCGGCGACAAGGACCGGTTCGTGGTAGCGCCCGGGAGGCAGCGCGAAGAGCCCGCCGAAGCCGCCGAGGCCTCCGATCACCTCCGGTCGCTGCGTGCGCCGAACGGCGGGCTTGATGCGGTCTACGAGGCGGTCTCCCGCGTCGATGTCCACGCCAGCGTCGCGGTAGGTGAGGGATCGGTCGGTCATCGGGTCGAGTCTCCTTTGGGCGGCCTGTCGGCACCGTTGCGCCGGCGATTGTCGCACGGCGCGCGGCGAGCAGCAGGGTGTGGGCGTCGCTGTGGTATGTTCTCGCCCGCGCGCGCCACCGGAGGCTGTCCCAAGCGCCCGCACCTGGCGGTTCCCAGCTCACCTTCGCGGAAGTCACCAAATCATGCGCGAGACATCATGTGCGACAGAGCGCCGTGGCACCGACTGGGACGGTGCTTATCCGTTTTCCCAGCGAGCATCGAGTATCGGGCGTGCGTGGCTCGCTTGGGTGATGATGTTCGCCCCGTTGCTGGGCTCCGCCTCCACGGTCGATGATCTCTACGGCGTGTCGATCGATCTGATCGCCGGGGAGCGAGCGGCGTCGCAAGCGACGGCCCAGCGCGCCCTTGCCGCGGTTCTGGTCAAGGTGACTGGCCTCGCCGAGGTGACGGGCTCGGCACTGGTCGCCCCAGTGTTGGCGCAGGCTGAGCAACTGGTGCAGCAACAGGGTTTCAGCTCTCGCCGAACGCTGCGCTACGTGTTCGATGAGGCTGCTACCCGCGAAGCCGTACTCGCGGCTGGTCTGCCGTACTGGGATGACGATCGGCCGCATGTTCTGGTGCTGCTCAAATTGCCGCCCGACGCGCTCGAGAGCGATCTGCAGGCGCCGGGCCCTGGGGCACCCGTGCGCGGCGCTGGCATCGCCTGGCGTGTGCGCTACCTGACGAGCGAGGATGAGGGCGAGGTGCCCGCTAGCTTGTTTGGCGCGGCCGATCGCCGCGGCCTACCGCTCCTGTTGCCCACGCAAGCGGCGCTCGCCGATACGCCGTTGGACGCCGCGCCAGCGGACGACGCCCCACGCTTCGATCGCCCGGGTGCCACCGCCGTGCTACCGACTGCGGACGACGCCACTCATCCGGCCCAGGTGCTAGCCGGTGGCCTGGGCGCCGACGTGATTCTCATGGGCGAGGGCGATCGAACGACCAACGGTATCTGGCAGGTGCGTTGGCAGCTGTTCGCCGACGCGCAGTCCCAGCCCTGGATTGGCGGACTGGAGTCCGGTCCCGAGTACCTCGCCGATGTGTTGGCTTCGCGCTACGCCGCCTACGCGGCCATCGGCGTGCGCCAGGTGGCCTTGGAGCTAAACGGAGTCGCTAACGCCACTGCCTACGAGCGCACCCTCGCCTATCTGCGACGGCTGGACCTGGTGCAACGGGTGGACCTGCGCCAGGCGCGCGCCGGGCGGCTGATGCTGTCGCTGACGACACGCTACGAGCCAGCCAAGCTCGAACGCTTGCTGCAGCTATCGGATTTCCTCGTTCCCACGAACGATGGTCGTGGGGTACTGCCCGATACGCTACGCTTCGACTATCAGAGCGCACCGGTCACCATGACCCCCGGGCTGTCACTTCCGGCCCAGGGTCTGACCGGTGATGGTGCGGGGTCTCGCTGAGCTGCTCGGCGAGAGGGCATCGGGAGGCTGAGACGATGCGCCAACTGCCGCTCGGCGTACGCCTGGCCGATCACGCGACGCTCGACACCTTCCACCCCGGTGCGAATGGCGCGACCCTGGAGCGCCTGGTGGCGTTTGTCGACGCCGGGATCGATGGCATCAGCCTGGTGCTGTCAGGCCCATCGGCAAGCGGCAAGACCCACCTGTTGCAGGCCGCCTGTGCACGCTTCAGTGCAGGACAGGACAGGGCAGGCGGTGGGACGCGTCCGTGCGGGTACCTCTCCCTTGGCGATCTCCCCTCGGTGCGTCTGACGACAGCTCTGGAGGGTTGGGGACAGTTGGCCTTGGTCGTTTTGGATCGGGTGGATGGCGCATTCGGGGACCACCAGTCCGAAGTGGCATTGATGCGTCTGTACAACGATTTGCAGCGGCGAGGCGGGCGTTTGCTGCTCGCCGCACGACAACCCCTGTCGGCGCGCGGGCCGCAGCTGGCCGATCTGGCCTCGCGCCTGCGGTCGGGGCTACATGCCAGTTTGCAGGCGCCGGATGACGAGGCGGCCGGCGCGGCTTTACGTCTGCGCGCCGCCGCCCGAGGGCTGGAGTTGCCCGAGGAGACGGTCAGCTGGTTGCTGCGCCGTGCACGCCGCGATATGCACTCCCTGTGTGCACTCCTGGACGGACTCGACGAGGCTTCGCTGGTGGAGCAGCGCCGGCTCACTGTGCCCTTCGTACGCGACATGCTGCGAATGCACGACAATTGAAGTCTCCCTTCGGCCCTGCTTGACGGGTAGTTTGAGCCGCTGCTAACGTCGAACAGTCGGTAGACGCACGCGAAGACAAGAATGATGAGACGTATCACCTTGGCGGCGATGGCCGGAGTCGTGGCTGGTTTGGCCGTCGGTTGCGCTTCCTCCCCGCCGGTGCAGGAACTCAGCGATGCGCGTCAGGCGATCATGGCTGCCGAAGACGCCGGCGCAGATCGCTACGCTACAGCTCGCCTCAACGCTGCTCAAATGCTGCTGGCGAGCGCCGAGGAGAAGCTGCAGGAGCAGGATTACCGCGGTGCTCGCACGGATGCTGTGAGCGCGCACTCGCGCGCCGTCGAGGCACGGGTCATCGCGCGGGCTAATCTCCCCGAAAACCGCTGAGACTCCTCTGGCGTGTCGCCTGAGCATTCGTCGTCCACATATCAGGTGCGGCGCTGGCGGGTGAGCGGTCGCGTACAGGGCGTGTCCTTCCGCGCCAGCACCGCTCGCCAAGCTCAAGCCCTAGGTATCCGAGGTTACGCCCACAACCTGCCCGATGGCCGTGTCGAAGTGCTCGCCTGCGGCCACCCTGAGGCCCTCGACCGTCTGCTCGAATGGCTGCACCGCGGGCCCCTGCTCGCCCGCGTGGAGGCGGTGCAGGTTGAGGAGATCCGCCTAGGCGAGGACGGCGTGCCCGGCGGCTTTAGTGCCGGATAGCGTTAGAGTCGATACCAGCGGGAGCGCAGACGATCTAGCACCTTGTACGGGTAGGTGCGCCGGCCGAGGCTGCCGTTGTAGCGCGCTAGGGCGCGGATTAGGTCTCCTTTCTCCATGTCGTAGTAGTAGCGCAGGATCGTGCAGCCGTAGCGCAGGTTGGTCGGTACCTTGAAGAGGTTGTCATCGGGGCGACCGATCTCATCCAACCAAAAGGGCATGATCTGCATGAGTCCGCGCGCACCGGCGCTGGAGATGGCGTAGCGATCGAAGTTGCTTTCCACATCGATCACTGCCAGCACCAACTCAGGCGCAAGATCGACCCGGGCGGCTTCCGCATGCACTAGCTTGAGCAGTTCGAGTCGCTCCTTGGTGTCGGGCAGCTTTCGCGAGAGGCGTGTCGACATGTCCACCAGCCACACTTCCGCATCGAAACGATCGCGGAAGCTCTCGGCATCGTTGACCGCGTCGACGAGCAGTCGCCGCAGCGCAGGGTCTGGCGACTGCGTGTCGGAAGGCTGGGCTGGCGCGAGGGAGCCCGCGAGGAGCGCCGCAAGTGCGGCGAGTGCCCATCGGGAAGATGCTGTGGCGCGCCCATCGCTCACACGAGGCTGACCCACTCCTCCTACCCTGTGCGCAAATGATGGGGGCAAGCTTCGAGAATCTCAGGTTAACGGCCGAGTGCCGCGCGCAGGCGTTCGATCAGGTCGCTGTCTGCAACGTGCTCCGGCTCAGCGGCCGCCCGGTCTTTGAGCTCAAGGGTGCCGGCGTCTAAGCCGCGCTCGGAGATCACCACGCGCCAGGGGATGCCGATGAGGTCCATGTCGGCGAACTTTACGCCGGGGCGGGCGTCGCGATCATCGAGCAGGACCTCGAAGCCCGCCTCGCCCAAGCGCTCGTACAAGGCATCGGCCGCTTCGCGCACGCGGTAGGATTTGTGCGCGTTGAGCGGCACCAAGGCCACCTGGTAGGGGGCGAGCGCTGCCGGCCAGATGATGCCGCGCTCGTCATGGTTTTGCTCGACGGCCGCGGCGACGATGCGCGTAATGCCTATGCCGTAGCAGCCCATCTGGAGCGTTTGCTGCTCGCCGCTCTCGTCCGGGACGGCGGCGCCCATCGCCGTACTGTACTTGTCCCCGAGCTGGAAGATGTGGCCCACCTCGATGCCGCGCACGATCTCCAACGTGCCGACGCCGTCCGGGCTCACATCGCCTGTGACGACGTTGCGCAGATCAGCGCCCTTCGGGTCGGGTAGGTCGCGGCCGAAGTTCACCCCAGTCAGATGTTGCTCCTTCTCGTTCGCGCCACAGACGAAGTCGCCCATAGCGAGCACGTCGTGGTCAGCGATGATGGGGCAGGTCAGACCGACCGGGCCGAGGTATCCGGGCGGGCAGGCGGCTGCTCGCTGGATAGCCTCGGGTGAGGCCATGCGCAGGGGCGATGCGACAGCGTCTAGCTGTTGCGCCTTGACCGCGTTCAGCTCGTGATCTCCGCGCACCAAGAGTGCGACCAGCCCACCGTCTTCGCTGCCCTCGACAAGTAGGGTCTTGACACATGTTGAAGCGGCGATGCCGAGCTGCTCGGTAAGCGCATCGATCGTCCGTGCGCCGGGCGTGTGCACCTTGCTCATGTCCGCGCCCGGGGCGGGGCGGGGCGTGCTGGGGGTGGGGGCCGGGGCGAGCTCGACGTTCGACGCGAAGGGGCCTTCGTCGCTGACCGCGATCGCGTCCTCGCCGGAATCGGCCAGTACGTGGAATTCGTGCGACACGGCGCCGCCAATGTTGCCGCTGTCGGCGGTGACCGCGCGAAAGCGCAGGCCGAGGCGTTCGAATACCTGCGTGTAGGCTTGATGCATACGCTGGTAAGTCTCCCCTAGCGACTGCGCACCCACGTGAAAGCTGTAGGCGTCCTTCATGATGAACTCCCGCGAGCGCATTACGCCGAAGCGGGGACGGATCTCATCGCGAAACTTCGTCTGCACCTGGTAGTAGGTGACGGGCAATTGGCGATAGCTAAGGATCTCGCGGCGAACGATATCCGTAATCACCTCCTCGTGCGTCGGTCCGTAGCAAAACCAACGTTCGTGGCGGTCCTGCAGGCGCAGTAGCTCGCGCCCCATCTGGTCCCAGCGACCGGTTTCCTGCCACAGCTCCATGGGGTGGACTGAGGGCAGCAGCAGCTCGTGAGCGCCAGCTGCGTCCATCTCCTCTCGCACGACTTGGGTGACCCGACGCAGCACGGCCAAGCCGAGCGGCATCCAGGAGTACAGGCCCGCGGCCAGCTTGCGGATCAGCCCCGCGCGCAGCATCAGCTGGTGGCTGATGATCTCCGCGTCGGCCGGCGCCTCGCGGGCGGTCTGCAGGGGCAGGGTAGAGAGTCGCACGATCTACGGTCCTTCGAGTTGGCCACGCGAGGCGTGGCGTCAAGGCGTGCGCCGGCGGCGACCGGCGCAAAATTTAGGGGATTCTACCCGCTTAGGGTCCGGGGGCGGTGCCGGGGATGGCGGTACCGTCGATGTGGGCGGTACCCTGAGCGCCGTTGCAGGTAAGGCTGGGGAGATATGGCGGTGGGGTTGGACCGACGCGCCCGTCGCGCACTCGCGCTGATGGGGATCGAGCGCTGGACCTTGCGAGCGGCGGGCGAGAGCGCCGAGGCCGGCGAGAGGCGCGCGCGAGACTCGGAGGCAGCCCCGGCTGCTCCCGCGTCGGCGCCCGCTGGAGCCGTGCCGGCCCCCGCTCCCGCTCCCCCGCCGCTTGCGGACACGATCGACGTCGAGGCCATGGACGTGGATGCCCTGCGCGCCACGGTGGCCGGTTGCCAGCGCTGTGGCCTGCACCGCACGCGTGCCAACACGGTGTTCGGCGTCGGCAGTCTTCAGGCCGACTGGATGTTCGTTGGAGAGGCCCCCGGTGCGCAGGAGGACCGCCAGGGCGAGCCCTTCGTCGGCCGCGCCGGTCATTTGCTCAATGCCATGCTGCACGCCACCGGACGCGAGCGCCAGGCAGTCTTCATCGCCAATGTGCTCAAGTGCCGTCCGCCCAACAACCGTGATCCGAGCGCCGACGAGGCCGCCCAGTGCGCCCCCTACTTGCAGCGACAGATCGCCCTTATACGACCGAAAGTCATCATCGCCCTGGGGCGTATCGCCGCCCAACGCCTGCTGGGCGTCGATACGCCTCTTGGTCGGCTTCGCGGACGCGCCCATCAGTGGCAAACTGACAGCGGCCCGGTGCCGTTGGTGGTGACCTACCATCCGGCCTATCTGCTTCGCAGTCCCGGCGAGAAACGCAAGGCGTGGGAGGACCTGCGCCTGATCATGGAGCTCAGTGCATGAGTGCGGCCAGCGCAGAGGCCTCGGCAATCGTTCGCGCCATGAGCGAGGACGATCTGCCCGCGGTGTGGGCGCTCGAGAAGGGCGCCTACCAGTACCCGTGGAGCCAGTCCATCTTTCGTGACTGCCTGCGCGTGGGCTACTGCTGCCGCGTGGCGGAGCAAGGCGGCGTGGCGCACGGTTACTCCATCATGAGCGTGGCGGTGGGTGAGGCGCACCTATTGAACCTGTGCGTCGGTGTGGACTCGCGTGCTCGGGGCTATGGTCGCAAGCTCCTTGATAAGGTCATAGCCGAGGCGGCGCTGCTCAACGCGACGCGCCTGTTTCTGGAGGTGCGGCCAACTAACCACGCCGCTCGCGGCCTGTATGACTCGCTCGGCTTTCGCACGATCGGCCGGCGTACGGCCTACTACAAGGCACCCCACGGACGTGAGGACGCACTGGTGCTAGCCCTGGATCTCGGTCCCTCGGCGGATCCCGACACTATGTCTCAGGATCCGCACGACCCCCGCTAAGGGGCACTCTCCTACACCAGCATCTCTCGAGCGCCCGGGTGCGATAGGAAAGCGCTGGGCGAGGCGGTTGGGCCGTAGGCACCGGATTGGAGCACGACCACCAGATCCCCCTCTTGGGCCGGCGGCAGTGCCATGCGGTCGCCCAGCAGATCCAGAGGCGTGCAGAGGGGGCCCACCACGGACTGCACCTCGCGCGCTTGTTCGTGCATGCGCGAGGCGACAAGCACCGGATAGTTCTTGCGCAGCACTTGACCGAAGTTGCCGGAGGCGGCGAGCTGGTGGTGCAGGCCGCCGTCGGTGATCAGGAACGGGTGTCCTCGGGATATCTTTCGGTCGACCACCCGGCACACGTACAGGCCGGCCTCGCCCACGAGGAATCGTCCCAGCTCCATGATGATCTGGCACTCGCGCAGGGGCGCTGGGAGATCTGCCATCGTGCGCCCCAACGCCTCGCCCACCGCGTCGAGATCGAGGGGTGATTCCCCCGGAAAGTAAGGAACACCCAAGCCGCCGCCGATGTTGACGTGGGTGATCGGGGCAGGCGCTGCGTCAGCGAGCTGCGCGGCGAGGGCGAGGGTCTTGGTCTGAGACTCGATGATGGCGTCGGCACGCAGGTTCTGGGAGCCGCTGTAAATGTGCAGGCCAGTGAACTGAACCGGTAGGCTGGCCGCCTCCCGCAGCATCTCGGGCACGCGTTCGGCATCGACCCCAAACTGCTGCGAGCCGCCGCCCATCTTCATCCCTGAAGTCTTCAGCTGAAAATCCGGATTGACGCGCACGGCCACCTTGGCCGGCATGTCGAGGCGCTCGGCGATGGCGGCCGCGCGCCGCATCTCTGTTTCGGACTCGAGATTGATGGTGGCGCCGGCGGCGATAGCTTGCGTTAGCTCACCTTCCTGCTTGCCCGGGCCCGCGAAGCTTATCCGTTCCGCGGGCATCCCCGCGTCAAGGGCAACCCGCAGCTCGGCGCCGGAGGCGACGTCGAGGCCGTCCACCAGACCCGCCATGTAGCCGACCACGGCGGGCATCGGATTGGCCTTCATGGCGTAGTGCAGATGCAGTGCTTTTGGCATCGTGTCGCGCAAAGCCTTCACGCGCGCCGCCATCGCGCTTCGCGAGTAGATAAACAGCGGCGTGCCGCCGGCCTCTTCTACCAGCAGGTCCAGGGGGCGCCCATCCACCTCCAAAAAACCGTTGGCTGCGCCGCTGTGGAAGAACGGATGCTCGGCGTGCGCCGGTGGAGCCTTCTTTTTCGCTTCGCTCATTCGCCATCCTCGTGGAACTGCTTGGCGTAGGTGCTTGTCAGCTGGGTGCGGTCGAGCTTGCCGTTGGGGTTGCGCGGTAGACCGTCAACCCAGGCCACGGCAGCAGGTTGCATAAAGTTCGGTAGGCGGCCCTGCAAGTGGCTGCGCAGTGCCGCTTCGCTTTCCTCGGGCTGTGCGTTCTGCTTGGCCACGCAGATAAGGACGATCGCCTGCCCCGCCTCTGGGTGGCTCACGCCAACGGCGGCTGCTTCGGCGACGGCACCGGAGCCGTAGGCCTCCTCTTCCACCTCCGCCGGACTTACGCGGTAGCCGGAGGTTTTGATCATGTCGTCTTGGCGGCCGACAAAGTAGAGGTAGCCCTCCACGTCCATGCGCACCGTATCGCCAGACCAGACGGCCATCTCCTCTAGCGGCGAGCCGTTGCTGGTGGGCAAGGCCTTGAATCGGCGTGCCGTGCGCTCGGGGTCGTTCCAGTAGCCGAGGGATACGAGGGCGCCGCGGTGCACGAGCTCGCCAGGTTCGTCACGATCGCAGGGAGTGCCATCGGGACGCAGTACCATCACTTCGGCATTCGGGATGGCACGACCGATCGAGTCGGGTCGCGCGTCCACCTGATCCGGCGGCAGGTAGGTGGACCGGAAAGCCTCAGTAAGTCCGTACATTAGGTAGAAGCTAGTGTTAGGTAGAGACTCGCGTAAGGCGGCGAGGGTGCGCTTTGGCATGGCGCCGCCGGAGTTAGTCGCATAGCGAAGCGTACGACGCGCCGCGTCGGGCCACTCGAGCCCTGCCAGTTGCACCCACAGGGGCGGAACGGCGGCTAGACCTGTTACCCCGTGCTGCTCGATGGCGCGTACTACGTCGCGCGGCATCAGGTAGTCCAGCAACACGACACTGGCGCCGCGGCTGAAGGCCGTGGTGAGCTGGCTGAAGCCGTAGTCGAAACTGAAGGGCAGGGCGGCCAGGAGGCGGTCCTCCGCGGTGTTCTCCAGGTACTCTGCTACGCTCATGGCGCCCGCCACCATGTTGGCGTGAGACAGCACGACGCCCTTGGGCTTGCCCGTACTGCCGCTAGTGTAGAGGATCGCGGCCACGTCTCGATCGATCACCCGATGGGGCGTGGCTGGGGGGGCGTCGATAAGCGCCGGCCAGCCGATCACCGGGCAGTCGCCTAGCGGCTCGAGCGCCTCGTCCGCTTTGGCGTCCGTGAGCACGACCAGGCGCAGGGCTGGGCAGTCGGCTAGTGTGGTCGAGAGCTGGCGCAGGCGGGACTTGGCGGTAATCAGCACCCGCACGTCACAGTCGTTGAGGATATGCGCGATCTGCGGTGGCTTGAGCACCGGATTGATGGGCACGAACACGCCGCCGGCGGTCGCTGCGCCGAACAGGCTGGCCACGGTCTCCAGCTGCTTGGGCAGGTAGACGGCAACGCGCTGCTGGCGCTCCAGTCCGTGGGCCATCAGCCCGTTCGCTACGGCGCGCGCGTCGTTCGCCAGCTCGACGTATCGTTGCTCTCGCTTGCCGTGCAACACCGCGCTTGCCTGCGGCCAACGGGCCGCAGCGTCGAGCAGTAGCCCGTGAATCAGGCCAGTATGGCTCATGAGTTACGTAGCTCCTTCAGCTTGTGCTCCCAGGCGAGCGCGGTGCGCACGATGACGTCGAGATCATCGTAGCGCGGGCTCCACTGGAGCACGTCGCGTATGCGATCAGCGCGGGCGATCAGCGTGGGTGGATCGCCGGCACGGCGACCTTCCTCGATCACCTTGAGGGGGCTGCCGTGGGCGCGAGCCACGGCATCGATCACCTCGCGCACGCTGAATCCGCGACCGTAGCCACAGTTGAGGGTGAGCGAGTCACCGCCACCGCGCAGGTGATCGAGGGCTCGCACGTGGGCATCGGCGAGGTCTTCCACATGAATGTAGTCACGCACGCCGGTGCCGTCCGGCGTGTCGTAGTCCGTGCCGAAGATCTTGACGTGGTCGCGCACGCCAGCAGCTACCTCACACGTCACCTTGGTGAGCAGTGTTGCCTTGCGCGTCGATTGGCCGATGCGTTGCCCAGGATCACAGCCAGCAACGTTGAAGTAGCGCAGGGCCACGTAGTCAATGTCGCCCGCAGCAGACAGGTCGCGCAGCATCCACTCGCTCATCAACTTTGAGCTGCCGTAGGGGTTGATAGGGGCGGTCGGATCGGTTTCCTCGCAAACGCCGGAAGCGGGTGTGCCGTAGACGGCAGCGGTGGAGGAGAAGATGAAACGTCGCACGCCCACTTCGCGGCAACAGCGCAGCATGTTCAATGTGGCAGCCGTATTGTTCTGGTAGTAGCGCAGGGGATCTGCGACGCTCTCCGGCACGATGGTGAAAGCGGCGAAGTGCATGACGGCGTCCACCTGGTGTTCGTCGAGGAGGTGCATCACCAGTTCGCGGTCACCGGTGTTGCCTTCCACCAGCGAGCCGTATAGAACGGCATCGCTAAAGCCGGTGGCGAGGTCGTCCAGGGTGACCGTACGTTCGCCGCGCTCGCCGAGCTGGCGCACCACGTGGCTGCCGATGTAGCCGGCTCCGCCGGTCACGAGTATCGCGTTGCTCATTAGGTTCTCGACTCGAGGCTGCTGTTGGGAGGTGACTGAGGGATCCTGCTTGCTAGGGGATCCCCCGCCGGCGCGATAATAGCAGCGCCACAAGTCGGCGCGCTTCAGGGCCAGTTCAGCCTTGGCGCGCCAAACTAGCCCCAAGGTAGCGTCGGGTTCCATCCCGGCGGTTTCGCCAACCGCAAACTGTGCCACGGCACTCGTGCGGGATCCGTGCATAAGTCACGGCATGCTGTGAACAATGGCTGAGCTGGAGACCAACCTATGAGAGCAGTCGACGGAAGGGTCGCCCGACCTGGGATCCTCCTCTGCCTACTGATGACGGCCGCGCTGGGCCTCACGGCTTGTGGCGGCGGCGGGAATAGTGGCGGTGGCGACCCTGGTGGTGGTGGCGGCACGGGAGGCGGAGGCGGAGGCGGGAACGTCCCCGATGTGACGATCAGCGGCAAGATCCAATTCGAGCGCGTCCCCCACTTGGGAACAGGCCCGCTCGACTACGGTGCCACCTTCGACGCGCCCGTGCGCCAGGCGGTGGTGCAGGCGGTCGACGGTGGCGGCACGGTGCTCGAGACCACGCGCACGGACGACGCTGGCGACTACGCCATCGTCGTACCAGGACAGACGCAGCTGTTCATCCGCGCCCGTGCTGAGATGGTCGATCCAGGCGGACGCTGGAATTTCAAGGTCGTGGACAACACCAGCAACGGTGCGCTGTACGTGCTGGACGGGGCCGTGGCGAGCAGCGGCGACGCCGACTCCGTGCGCAACTTGACGGCGCAGACGGGTTGGAACGGCTTCTCCTACGCCAGCGCCCGCGCGGCGGGCCCTTTCGCCATCCTCGACTCGGTCAATGAGGCCCGCCTGGCCGTGCTCGCCGTGGACCCTGACGTCAGCTTCGAAGCCCTGACGGTCAATTGGAGCCCTGACAATCGTCCCGTGTCCGGCAATCGTGCCAACGGTGAGATCGGGACCACCTTCTACAGCGCAAACGAGATCTTCGTGCTGGGCGCGGAGGACAACGACACGGATGAGTACGACGGTCATGTCGTGGTTCATGAGTTCGGTCACTTCTTCGAAGACACGCTCTCGCGCGCCGACAGCGTCGGCGGCCCGCACACGACGGCAGACATCCTCGACCCCCGCGTGGCTTTCAGCGAAGGCTTCGGCTACGCCTGGGCGGGAATCGCGTTGGGCGATCCGGTAACCCAGGACTCCTTTGGCAACGATCAGTCGCTCGGCTTCACGATCGACGTCGATCGCAACAACAACGCCAACCCTGGGTGGTACAGCGAGGGTTCGGCCCAGTCGATCCTCTACGATCTGTTCGATGCAGATGACGATGGTGTCGACAACATCGCCCTTGGATTCCAGCCGCTCTACGACGTCCTGATCGGCACTCAGCGCGACAGCGACGCCTTCACCACCGTATTCAGCTACATCGATGCGCTCAAGATCGCGCGCCCGGCGGATGCGGCGTCGATCGATGCCGTGGTAGCCGCTCAGAATATAGTGAGTGCCACCATCGAGCCCTTCGCGAGTACGGAGACTAACGACGCGGGCAACGCGGATGTGCTGCCTGTGTACACGGAGCTCACCGTTGGCGGACCAGCGCAAACCGTTTGCTCAATTGATAACTTCGGTGACTTCAACAAGCTGTCCAACCGACGCTTCCTACGCTTCGACGTCACGACATCCGCACGCTACGAGGTGCGGGTAACGGGTCCCGCCGGTTCCGACCCTGACATCGTCCTTTGGCAACGTGGATTCCTGGCCATCTCTCAGCTCGAGCTGAATGGCCAAGAGACGATGACAACGCCCGTGTTGGCGCCAGGGCGTTACCTAGTAGAGGTCTACGAAGCGAGCTTCGTGTTCACCAATTTGGGCAGCGGTGTGCCAAGTGGGCGCGCCTGCCTCGATGTGTCCGTTGCCATCAGCTAGGAGAGTGTTATGAACGCAGATGTCACAAGCCCCTGCCTCGTGCTGGCGTTGGCGCTGCTGGTGTCAATTCCGGGCCTCGCCGCTGAGCCGATGCTCGGCGCCGAGGATGCGGACTATCCGTCTGCCTTGCTGGAGGGGACGAGCCACCCCGCGTTCGGCAAGTACGCGCACAGCCACCTACCGGCCACGGCCTTCGCCAGCAAGGCGCCGATCTCCTTGAGCTGGCGGTTGGCGGCACCCCCGACCCTCGGCGAGCCCGTGGCCATACATCTCGATTTCCGTGCCCTCACGGGGCTCTCGGCTGAGGTCAAGCTAATCGGTGAAGAGGGTCTAGAGGTGCAGTCAGCAGACTTTGCCATCGGGCACCGACTTGCCCGAGAGCATTGGAGCGAGCAGATCCTGGTAACGCCCACGCTCGCCTCGCGCCGATACCTGAACATCGTGGTGAGCACCGTCGATGACTGGGGAGCGCGTCGCATGCGTGGATTCGCCGTGCCCGTGGTCGTCGACCCTGGCGCAGTACGTGCTAAGGCTTACGCCCGTGTGAGTACGGATGGTCACGGCGTGGTGGTTCGCTCCATGCCCGCGCGCGAGGAGGTGCTCGCGGCACCCTAGTGGGCCGCTTGGCAAATTAGGTAACGCTCCGTCTGTGTAGGGGCAGCGTCAGCAAGGCGCGTCGCGCAGCCAATGGCATCGCCATTGGCAAGCGATGCAACGCCGCGGACGCTGCCCCTGGGCAGACCCGAAGGGCGAGTAGCACGGGCGCCATCGCGGCGTTGGTCAAATGCAGCCATAGCTCGGCTATGG